>JAYEFQ010000162.1:0-7287 GCA_034658655.1 Bacteroidota bacterium | reverse complement strand
GGATATGAAAGATGAAATGGGCTTTAGCCCTGACAGAATTTTATTATTTATACCGATAGAATCAATTTTTTGCTTCTGCGTTGAAACTTCATCAGCATAATACTTGCAATTTTGATTAATTAATGGTATAAGATGAATATCCCTTGAAAATCGTTGAAAGTTCGGGACAGGCTTGGCCGAAGTACTTGTGAAGTATTTAAAATCAAGGAGTTCGCCAGTAGAGGATTTAGTTCAACAGCGTGTGAATTTCATGCAACGGTGAAGTGCTTTTCCCATGACATATATTTTTATTATCTTTCGGTGAAAATAGTTTTCGGCTGGGTAGTGGAAAGCGGCACGAAACTTACACGCCACCGTCGTTAAGTAAACACACAGAATAAATGCTAAATAAATTATTCAAAAACAGATTTTTTCTATCAAGCTTGCAGTTTATTAGTTTGATAGTTTTTGTATTGATTATTTACGGTGCAATTGGCGTTACAACTAAAGATGCTGATTTTGCCAAAATATTGCGTAATACAAATCTGTCAAATTTAATAGTTTGGTCGTATTGGTGGCCATTGATAATTGTTTCGGCAATATTTTTTGGGCGTTTCTGGTGCTCTATCTGTCCGATGGAAATGATTACATCGTTTTTGGGGAAAATCGGTGTAAAACGAAAACCCGGTAAATTTATGAAATCCGGTTGGATAATAACATTATTTTATGCAATTATCCTTGTAATAGGCATACACACTTTTACAATCCACAGAATACCCCAATATATGGCAATTTATATGCTGATTTTATTAGCCGTTGCTATTTTTGTCGGCCTTATTTGGGAAAAAAGAACTTTTTGCACTTATGTTTGTCCAATCGGTCATTTGTTGGGCTTATATTCTCTGTTTGCGTTTAAGAAATTAAGTGTTGTTAATCAGGATGTATGTAAAACCTGCAAAACCAAAGACTGTATTAGCAAAAACAATCATTATAATTTTGTAGGACGTTCATGCACATCAGAATTGTATCCGCCAAAAATTGCAGATAACAGAAATTGTATTTTGTGCGGACAATGTTTTAAATCTTGTACTCACGACAATATCGTGATACAAAAACGCAGGTTTGCCGCAGATTTGTTTAAAGATATTAAATTTTCGTGGGCAGAAATCTGGTTTTTCGTTATTGTCAGCGGATTTGTGGTTTATGAAATTTTATCTGAATGGGAAGTCAGTAAACAATGGATTATGACAGTTCCTGATTTTATAAATCAAAGTTTAAATGTATCAGGTAATTGGGCAGGAACCATAAAAGCAATCATTTTATTTATGATTTTTCCTGCTGTTTTCTATTTTCTGTTCGCATGGATAAAAAAAATATTGACTAATGAAAGTATTAAAAATTCTATCAGTAAGCTTGTTTTAGCAATTTTGCCAATTACTGCAAGTATGCACCTGCTAAAAGCTCTTTTTAAAACAAGCTCAAGAATACCTTATTGGTCATTTTCTGTTTCTGACCCCGCAGGTATTGAAACAGCCAGTAAAATCATTAAAAACAAGGAATTACTAAATAATGTTTTTTTATCAGAAGTAATAACGCCTGTATTGAATGTAATTGCAGTTTTATTGCTCGTTTCAAGTTTGATTTTATCATTTTTCGTGATAAAAAAACATAAATTTCTTTGAACATTTTCTTTTTAAGAGTGTTTAAGTCAGCATAATTTAGAATTTTGATTATAAACTCTTAATAAATAATAAAAAAAAAAAAGTATGAAAATGTTACAAACATCTATCCATGAGATAGAAACAGCCGCAGAATTAGAGCAGATTGTGAAGGAAAATGAAAATATAATGGTTTCTTGTGGACGCATGGGGCCAATGTGTTTACCAGTATATGATATTATGGAAGAGCTAGAAGACGAACGACCAAATACAAAGTTCTATTCAATGTCATTTGACACCCCTGAAGCTTCACCTATTCGTGATGCATCTATGTGTAGAGGATTTATGGCATTGCCGTTTACAGTTTATTACAAAAATGGAGAAATGGTGCAAGCAACATCTAGTATTCAAGATAGAGAACAGATTACTACAATATTAGATAAAGATTTATCGTAATAATTATTTATAAAACCATGTGGCAGTGTTGCATGGTTTTATTTTAATATTTAAAACATGGAAGAAGTTTTTGATACAATGATTATTGGTGCAGGAGCGGCAGGGTTAACAGCAGGCATCTATTCCTCAAGAGCAAAACTAAGCACTGTCATTCTTAATGATGGAGCAATTGGTGGACAAATGGTGTTGACAGAAGAAATAGCAAATTATCCAGGGGTTGAGCTAACAAAAGGCTATATGCTTGCTGCTACCATGAAAAAACAAGCAAAAGATTTTGGATGTAAAATCAAATCAAATATAAAAATCGAGAAGATTGAATTAGAAAAGGAAATAAAGACTGTAGAATTAAAAGACGGAAGAATTTTTCAGGCAAAAACAGTTATTCTTGCACCTGGTGGCAAACCTCGTCCATTAAATATAGAAGGTGAAGAACAGTTTAAAGGAAAAGGAATTTCATATTGTGCTACTTGCGACGGAGAATTTTTTACAGGAAAAGAAATTGTAGTTGTTGGTGGTGGTAATTCTGCGTTAGAAGAAGCAGTTGCACTAACGAAATATGCTACAAAAGTAACTATTGTTCATCAATTCGACCATTTTCAAGCATTTGAATATGCTATTTCAGAAGCAAAAAAGAATCCTAGCATCCATTTTATTATGGAATCAGAATTAAGAGGATTTTTTGGCAATGACAGATTAAAGAAAGTACGTATGGAACACTTACCAACAGGAAAACTAAGTGAATTTGAAGTTGGAGGAGCATTTATATTTGTTGGTTATCAGCCAAATACAGAATTCATTAGTGAAATAATTAGCTTGAACGAGAAAAAGGAAATTCATATTGATAGCGATTTAAACACGAATATACCAGGCGTGTATGCAGCAGGAGACTGTATTGTTAAAAAATACAGACAAGTAAGCACCGCAGTGGCAGATGGTACAATTGCGGCTTTGAGTGCCGCAGAATATCTGCGAAACAATAATTAAACAATATAACTATGGGATTGTATATAGCATTAGGAATAGGACTTTTAGTAATAGCTTACATGATTTATAGTTACAAGAAAATGAAGAATGTCAAAGATGTTTCTCCAAGTAAAAAAATCAAAATATTAACCAAAAAAAACTATAAAACAGGAATTAAAAAAGGATTAGTTTTAGTTGATTTTTGGGCACCATGGTGTGCTCCCTGCAAAATTATTGCACCAACATTAAACGAAATAGCAGAAGAAAAATCAGATGAAGTAACGATAGCAAAAGTGAATGTTGACCAATATAAACAAGTGGCTCAGAAGTTTAAGATACGAAATATTCCTACTTTAGTTTTATTTAAAGATGGAAGAGAAGTAAAACGTATAATGGGTGTCAAGTCCAAAAGAGCATTGTTAAAGGAAATTGGATTGTAAAAGGGAATTGATTTGTCTGCTGCTGATAAAAAGAAGCTCCCTTAAATCAAATTCTTTAGCCTGTATTCTTAATGCAGGTTAGACATGATTTATTTTGCCTGTTTTGATGTTTACCATTTATTAATCAAAATTGCAAGTATAATGCCGATGTAGATTCAACACCGATAGGCGTAGCATATCGGTAGTTTTGAATCACAATTAGTATTAACTTGGTATTAGTATCCGATCCAGATACTGCATAATATCCGCATGCAGCGATTTTATTTGTTGATAGACTTTCGGTTTTCCTTTTTTAATTCGATACAGCCATAGATCTCTACGAACTAAAGCAAACCACTCAGTATATAATTGTGCCAATAATCCGAAAACACCAATGGAAATCAGATATAATACTGCCCACAAAAAATTGTCTGTAATGGCTAAAAAAATCCAAGATTGGGCAAGGTACAAAATCGGTATTATAAAGAGTGCCCAAACAAATTTTATTGAGGAATGAAATTGTTTGTCTTTAATTTTTTGCACCAAAAGCTTGGGCGGAATATAGCTTAAAAGATTATTTATGAATCCGTAAAGAAATATCGGAGAAAAAGCGAAAAGCAAAAACGCATTCCAAATTAATCGAAACGCATTGATTTTTTCTTTTGCAATTGACTGATTCCTTAGCCCGTAGGAATTTCTCAGTTTTATGTAATCTTTCATTTTCTGATTTAAAACGACCATCTCGTCGGGATGCTGTTCAGCAAATTTATCTAACAATTTTATGGTCATTTGATCGGCAATAAACCGATTATTTTGATTCAGTTTATCAAATTTTAATCGCTTTGCCATGTTTTTAAAATACATGGTGCGTACCGATTCGTACAAATCATAAAAATCAAGGCTGTTAATGTGGATGACAAGTGGCTTAGTTGCACTTTTCATGTCATCGCGAAGCGTTAGCATGGCTTGATTCGGGTTTTTTTCGTATTTGTCTTTGTAGTCTGACACATTAATCGGTTTTCCATAACGCACATGTAATATGTTGCGGAACGTGTTGTACTTGCTGTAATAAATACCGACCGGAACAATCTTAACCCCAAGTTTAAAATCATGTTTTTCTTCTGCGAGGAAAGCTATACGCGGAATGCCTTTCTTGAAACTAAGCAAATGTCGTTTGTTACTGTGGGCTGCTTCAGGAAACAACCCGATTGGTCGTTTTTCCTCCAAAACCTGAATTGCCGAATCAAAACTGCTATCATTATGTTTTAAGCTGCTGATCCCATTGCGAATACGATAAACAGGCAGGATTTTTAGCCAACGGAAAAAAGCAGGGAGCAACGGAATTTGAAAAATATCACCACGCGCCAGAAAAACCACTTGTTCTCTTGCCGAAAATATAATTGCTACAGGGTCCATTACAGCATTTTGATGGTTTGGTGCAAAAATTATCGGTTCTCCTTTGGGGATATTTTCTTTTCCTTCAATTACAATCTTTCGGTAAAATAGGCTATGCATTAAATCCACAAAAACACTTGCAATTCGATACGTCCAAGAGTATTTTGTGATATGTTTTAATTGTTTTTGCTGTTTTTTATTCATCGGTATAAGGTATTCGTTTCCAAATGCTTGCAATTCCAAGTCCGGCAATAATATGCCAAACGCCCCACCATGCGGTTATTACCGCCATTCCTCCAACTTGTATGCCATCGAATAATCCGCTGGTAAAGATTAGCACCAAACCAAGTCCTGAATTTTGTATTCCGGTTTCAATTGTCACCGTGCGTCGGTTTCGTTTTTTGAGTTTAAATAAACTTGCAAAACCGTATCCAGTTAAGAGCGCAACCAAGTTATGAAGAAAAACAACCAGAATAATTGCTCCGATATATTTTAAAAAATGATCAAAATTATTTGAGAAAATCATAACAACCATTCCCAAAAAGAAAAATATTGAAATATTTTGAATTGTTTTATAAATTTTCGCAGTTGTTTTCGGAAATTTCCATGCAAATGCAATTCCAAGTGTGATAGGAATCCCGAGTAATAAAATTACCGTTTTGAACATGGTAATAGCATCAATTTCAATGGGTTGTAGTAGATTAGAGTTTGCCGCAAATAATCCACCATAAAACATGAAGTTAATTGGTGTCATGAAAATTGCGCCTATGGTTGCAATGGCTGTTAATCCGACTGATAAAGCCGGATTTCCATTGGCAAATGTCGAAATGAAATTTGAAACATTACCTCCCGGACAACTTGCAACCAATATCATTCCCATGCCGACACCTACGGTAATCCAACCTAGTGAATGCAAAACGATAACAAGCCCGAAAGTAACCGCAGGTAATAAAACAAATTGGGATATTACTCCGATGATTGTTGCTTTTGGCTTGACAATCAGGTTTTTTAAGCTTTGTGGAGTGATTTTTAATGCGACCCCAAACATGATGAAAGCAATTGCAATATTGAGAGCTGCTAATCCGCCATTATTGAAATTTAGCTGCGCTTCATCCATTAATTTTAATTTGTCATACATAAGCTTATGCTTTGATGAGACATCAAAACTAAGAAAAATAAATTAAAACAAAGCGATTGTTTCATGAACACTGAATGTTTAAAACTTAAACAAATATTATTTTTATCTGTCTGTTGAATAAATGTAAAATGATAATTTTGTCAAAAAAAATAATATGGTAAAAAGATTGATTTTAATTGTCGGATTTGTGTTTTTGGGTATGTTTGCTGCAAACGCACAGTATGATGCTGCGATAGGTATTCGTGGCGGATTATCGAATGGAATTACCTATAAAAATATGATGGGTGGCTCTGCCGTTGAAATAATTGCCGCAACGCGTTATCGCGGATTGAATGTGACACTTTTGTTTGAACGTCAAAATAATATTAGTGAAGTGCCCGGATTATATTGGTTTTACGGGGTAGGTGGTCACGTTGGCTTTTGGCGCGATTCTCACTATAATCCTTGGTTTGAGAAAGATGATGATTATATTGTTATTGGTGTGGATGCGATTATTGGTTTAGAATATGTTTTTGATGTCGTCCCTATAAATCTAAGCATTGATTGGAAACCGGCCTTCAATCTTATTGGATACACTGGTTTTTGGGGTGATAATGGAGCACTATCAATACGATACACATTTTAAATCAGCCCGCTAAAAAAAATATTAATCCCGGCAAATTATCATGTCGGGATTTTTTTGATTTTCATCCATTTTTGTCACAATTTTTGCAATTCCACTGATTCTAATTTCCGGGCTTGGTTTGTGGGCAAAAATTTCGCCAAAAATTCATGTGGGGTCAAATTCTTTATCCACGGATTGCACTCGTCCCTCGCTTATCCGTGGCTATTCAAAATTGACCCTTTCAGGGTCTGAACCAATGAATTATAGCCTTTAACAACCAGCTATTTGTTAATTTGCATCAAACAATAACAAGGTCAAATTCATCTATCGCAAGTATGAAGCCCGAAGGCGATGTAGTGAGCTCAGTCGAACTAGCTTCAATATGAATAACCACCGGTAAAACCGGTGGTACCTGAACCGCTAAACTCATCAACCCTGAAGGGGTTGAATAATAAATTTACGGATTGCACTCGTCCCTCGCTTATCCGTGGCTATTCAAAATTAACCCTTTCAGGGTCTGAACCAATGAATTATAGCCTTTAACAAATCGTTATTTTTATCCGCATATTTCATTAAAATCAGTTTTCCTGATATTTTCTTTGTTTTATTCAAAATAAATCTTTTAACTTTGTCACATCTTAATGGGGTGCCTTATATACCAGGCTGAGATCAAAC
>JAYEFQ010000161.1:0-7420 GCA_034658655.1 Bacteroidota bacterium | reverse complement strand
ATCCATTTTATTTACAAATGCAATACGGGGCACTTTATAACGATCGGCCTGATACCAAACAGTTTCACTTTGGGGTTCAACACCACCAACAGAACAAAATACAGCAACCATTCCGTCAATTACACGAAGTGAACGTTCTACCTCAATAGTAAAATCAACATGTCCCGGGGTATCAATAATATTAATTTGATGTTTATTCCAATTTGCAGTAATTGCAGCAGATGCAATTGTAATACCTCGCTCCTGCTCTTGCTTCATAAAATCCATTGTTGCGCTACCATCATGCGTTTCGCCAAGCTTACGATTCATTCCGGTTAAAAATAAAATACGTTCGGTTACGGTCGTTTTTCCGGCATCAATATGTGCTGCAATTCCAATGTTTCTGAGCTTTGTTAACATGTTATAATTTTCTTTAAATTTTTGAAGGCGCAAATGTAGGGTTTATTTTATAAAGTTCACTACATAATAACAAATTTTATTAAAAATTAGGAATTACTTAACAAATCAGGCATTTAAAACAAAATTAGACACAAAAACATCACGATAATTTAATCTTAATTAAGTTTCTCCAATAAATAAGACAATTATTCAAACAGTTAAGTCAGTTTTTGACAGATAAAATCAGATAGATATCAAACATCATTCATAATTTCTAAAACGACCGAATTATCGGCATAAACCTGCCATAAATTGATTTTGTTATCTTGCAAACGAACATGCCATGCAGTAGGGATTTTCCAAAATCGAGAATTTTGCTTATAGGTTCCAGCTGCATATCCAAGTAAAATCACATGATCTTCATTACATACACGCTCATAAATTTCAATTCGATAATCGGGAAAAACAGTTAAATAATTTCGCCACGCTTTCTCAATTAATACCTTATTCGTAATTGTGTTTTCCCTTGAATCTTTAAAAATATGATACATTGTCATGCAATCTAACATAACATCAATGTCTGCCAAATTAATGGCATCAATGAATTTTGTGATAATATCTGTGCTCTGAGTTTCCATGTTCCAAAAATATGAATGGATTTCTAATTTAGCAAAAACAAATAAGTCAACTTTTCAAACAGTCATGGTGGATAACTTTTTAAAATTCAAACGCATAGCTTCTTTTGTCCACATTCAAACATCCAATGTGCTGCAGAACATTTTGCTCGAAAGAAAGACACAAACTATATACTTAAGCCAAGAACATCTCATAAATATACAGATAAATATACTTAAATATATAGAAAACCACAGCCGAAACTCTCAAGAAAATTTTAATTCAGCAATTAAATACTTAATTTTGTGACAAATTAAAAAGATATAATATGAAAACTTACGATGTAATAATTATTGGAGCAGGACCAGCAGGAATTATTGCCGCAGTAACTGCTAAAAAACAAAATCCTGAGAAACAAATACTAATGATAACAGAAGCTCCCAAAGGCTTAATACCATGTGGGATACCTTACATTTTTCATAATTTAGACGATGTAAGTCAAGATGCCATGGGACCAAAACCATTTGTTGATGCCGGAGGCGAATTAATCATTGATAAAGTTACATCAATAGATGCTGAGTCACATCAGTTAAAGACAACTTCAGGTGATGAGTATTCATACAAAAAACTTGTTTTTTCTACAGGCTCTCAACCGGTTATTCCAACATTTATTCCTGGTTATGATTTAGATGGAGTAAGCTATATTAAGAAAAACTATGCTTACATTGAGTCGCTTCAAGAAAAAGCTAAAACTGCCAAAAACATTGTCGTAATTGGCGGTGGGTTTATTGGAGCAGAGGTTGCAGAACAATTTCAACTACGTGGCAATGTTGCTGTCAATTTAATTGAATTGGAAGAAAAATGTTTCAGCAAAGCGTTTTCTTCTGAAATGGCTGAAATTGCAACAGAAAAGCTTCGAGAAACAGGACTTAAGGTATTAACATCTACAAAGGTTGTTGAATTCATTGGTGAAGGCGGCAAAGTAACCGGCGTAAAAATTGAATCAGGGGAAATTATTCCGGCGGATTTAATCATTGCCTCTGTTGGATATCGCCCGAATACCGATTTAGCAAAAGATGCTGGCGTTCGGCTTAACACAATTGGAGCAATTAATGTTGATAATTACGGGCGTTCAAACATAGACGATCTTTTTGCAGTTGGTGATTGTGCAGGGACAAAAGGTTTTATTACCGGGTCAGAAGACAACATTATGCTCGCCTCAACAGCCACAGCAGAGGCCAGAATTTTGGGTTACAATTTATTTGGAATCCGCATTAAACGTTGCTTTTCAGGGACACTTGGAGTTTTTTCAACAAAAATCCACAATCTTACAATGGCTTCTGCCGGATTAAATGACAATTCAGCAAAAGCAGCAAACGTTCATTATATTAAAGCTGAATTTACTGGTGTTGATCGTCACCCCGGCACATTAAAAGACACATCACCATTATCTGTCCGATTATTTGCCTCCTCAACCGATGGCTCAATCCTCGGCGGTGAAGTTTGGGGTGGTGAATCAGCCGGAGAAATCATTAATATTATTTCGCTTGCAATTCAAAAAAAGACATCTATTTACGAATTTGTTTCATTCCAATTCGGAACACATCCCCTACTTACAGCTGCACCAACTAAATACCCTTTAATTAAAGCTGCTGAGGGCATTATTGCGAAGTTACAGAAATAGCGGGTTCTTTATATTTAATGACTTACATTATCGTACATTATATTTTTTAATGATACAATTTGTTTTGGTATCAGTCTTAAATTCGTGTATTTTTTTTGAAAGGTTATATAATACCACTTATTAATTAAAATTGCAAGTATTATACCAATGTAGATTCAACACCGATAGGCGAAGCAAAGTGTAGCCTATCGGTAGTTTTGAATCACAATCGGTGTAACCCAAGCTTTTACATTTTTAAGGTCAATTGTTCTAAAGCTTGAATTTCGAATTCTAAGCATCTTTGTAAGACATATACACTAAGCGCATTAAGTGTTTCTCAGCTCCTAATTTAGCGAGATATTATCCCCTCAACGTTTTTTGCACAAAAAAAAAGGCTGCCCACACAGGACAGCCTCTCTTATCATTTTATGTGGTTGTAATTTATTCAGTTGCTTCTACGTTTTCTTCAACTGCAGCAGGATACCATGCATCAACCATTGCTTTGTTGTCGGTATAAAATGCTTTGGCTCCTGTTAATGGGTCGCTGCCATTTTTAATTCTGCCCATGAGATCATACAACAAATCTTCTGAGAGATTAAAATTTCCGCAGAATTCAGCAACTTCCGGTTGGTCATTACTAAAGTCTTTTCTTGATAAAATTGCGCATACATCTTTCGGATAAACCGCTTTTGGATCTTCCAAATATTTGATATCAAATTCAGCCCACATATAATGAGGTTTCCAGCCGGTAATGATAATAGGTTCTTCACTTTTAACCGCTTTTTCGAGACTGGCAATCATTGCAGAACCACTTGATGTAATTTGCTCAAAGTCAAGCTCATATGCTTCTATTGTTTTCTCGGTGTTTGTATGAATACCGGCACCACTTCCAATACCAATAATTTTGTTTTCAAACTTATCTGCATGCTCATTAAGCTCGCTAATTGAGTTTTGCTCAACGTAAGCAGGCACGACAAGACCTGTTGTTCCGTTGCTAAATGCCTCTCCCAATTTGTCAATGTCATTACCATATTTTTCCCAATAAGCAGCATGAGTATTTGGTAGCCAAGCATCAAAAAATAAATCAGCATCGCCTTTTGCTAAAGATGCATAAATCGGACCTGGTTCAATAGGAGTGATTTTCACATTATAACCATGTTCTTCTAGCGCAACTTTTGCCAAATGAGTAAATGCAACTCCTTCAGCCCAGTTAGGATAAAGAATGCTGATATCTTTATTTTCTCCTTCTCCCTCAGCGTTTTGATTGCAAGCTGTGAAATTCAGCGCAAATAAACTAATTAATAGTAAACTTAAAATTGTTTTCGATTTCATCATAATAATTTGAATTTTAAAGATTTATGTTGTTATTTTTTTGATAATGATTGTGTAAGTCTGTCAAGAATAATTGCCAGAATTACGATACCTAATCCTGCTTCAAAGCCTAAACCGACATCGGCCTGCAAAATTCCTCTGTAAACCGATTGTCCGAGTCCGACACCGAAATTGTCCGTTAACCATGGTTGATTTTTACCCATGGCAAAATCGACATAACAATAAATAGGACCGGCTGAAATCAATGCGCCAGGAATTAGATGGTATGTATCAACATAGTCAGGATTTACTTTATCAATCATCGTGAAATCAACATACGGTTGAATGCTTTTAATCGGACCGAAATCTACCGGAATGGTATATGCAAGTCCAGCAACATACATATTTGCTTCTGCAGCCACAGGATAATTAAATCCGTATGCACCCATTTGTACAGTTTCCAAATCATAAGTGGTAACATCACCGGCATCATCTACTTTTGCTCCTTTTGCATTATAATTGTAATAAATATATTCTGCTTTCAGGTTAAATCCAGAAAAATCAGCAATAATATGTCCTGCTAAAGTAGTTGTCAATTCTGCTGATTGAAGATAATCATTGTAAATACCACCTGCTTGCGCGGAAACTCCCAGCTCAACGCCTTCTACAACATCATAAGTAAATCGCAAGTTCCCAGTGTTTAATTCACGGATGGATTCGTGAAAGGTGTCGCCTCCGGCTGTGTACACATTGCCGGTAGTAATGTCATATGAATAGCGTCCTGCACCACCGTTTCCAAAGGTTACATCGCCGCCAAAAACAGGGCCTTCTGGTTCTGCTTGACGGAAATAAGCAATTTGAAGATTTGCTTTTTCGCTGATTTCAAAGTCGTATCCTATACCAATGTCATAATCATCTTCAAGTCCTACATAATATGGTCATTGAAACCACCATGAGTGGGATGCAAATTTACCGACGCCAAAAGGCTTTTGGAAAACACCAAGCTTTAAATAATGTGATTCGCTCAAATTGTAACCAACATACCCATGATGGATAAAATGTGTTCCGAAAGTAGGATAAAAGCGATATTCAAAACTTAAATCCAAACCACCTTTGCTGCCGTCAACATTTAAACGCCATGTGTCCCAAGTTGCTGCAGTGCTTAATGCAGTAGGATCACTTTCATAGTTCGTGCTTATCATGTTGAATCTAACAGCTCCTCCGATTTTAAAACCATCCTCTTTTTCTTCCTGAGCATTCGCCGCGAAAAATGTACAGCTTAAGATGCTGAGTTTAGAGAAAAATAACGGTGTATTTCAGATAATCAGAATGATGTAAAAACCGATTCTTTTACGTATAAAGTATTTTTTATATTTTTGGTTTATTATCTTTAAAACTTACGTAAAAGAGTGTTTTTATTCCTTTTTCTTTTCTCGTTGCATTAAATCAGTTTTACTATTTATTTTTATGGCTTTGTTATGGTATAGATTTTTGCAAGCTCTCCACTGAGTGATTAAAAAAATAGTCATTCGATTATTATTCAAACCGCTAGCCAACGGTGATAAACTTCTTTTTTTTACCATTAAGGAAATTAATACCGATTGTGATTAATAAATGATATAAGAAAATTAAGTCTTTCATTAAGATTCTTTTCAGTCAACTAGCAGTTTAGCACTTTTTCCCTAAATATTAAGCCCTAAATAATAAGCCCAGTCGAGGTTTTGAGTTAAGAAAATTAGAGTTTTTAGCAAGAAGCAAAAATATGCAGAATCCAATCACTTTTTCTTAAATTTGCAGCATGAAAAATCATGTGACAGATACAATTTGTGCAATTTCTACCGGAGGAATTGAAGCTGCTATTGCAGTTATTCGCCTAACTGGACCGGATGCCATTTTAATTGCCGATAAAATTTTTCAATCGAAACAAGTTGCAAAACTTGAGCATGCAGAAGGGTATCGCATGTATTTCGGAACAATTAAAGATGAACAGACCGAAATTGATGAAGTATTGACCTCTGTGTTTTTCGAACCGAAATCATACACCGGCGAAAATATGATTGAAATTTCTTGTCATGGTTCCCTGTTTATTCAGCAACGAATTTTAGAATTACTGCAAGCAAACGGAGCGCGAATTGCTGAACCGGGAGAATTTACAAAACGTGCTTTCCTTAACGAAAAAATGGATTTGAATCAAGCTGAGGCGGTTTCCGACTTAATTGCA
The DNA here is from genome assembly GCA_034658655.1 of Bacteroidota bacterium. Classification (GTDB taxonomy): domain Bacteria; phylum Bacteroidota; class Bacteroidia; order Bacteroidales; family ML635J-15; genus JAQIBY01. The sequence goes on along the minus strand of JAYEFQ010000161.1, from coordinate 1,232 downwards.
TCCAACTCTAAAGCCTCACACAACTTGGCTTTGAAACAGATGAAAGACGGGTTTAGCCGTGAAATTAAAAGCATGCGCGACGATTTGCTCAAGTTGGTTTCCCTCATGGAATTGGAATTAGATTTTTCAGAAGAAGATGTCGAGTTTGCAGATCGTAACGAATTAAACACCTTAATGACAGCTATTTCTAATAAAATTTCCAATTTACTATCGGGTTTTCGTTATGGAAACGTTTTAAAAAATGGAATGCCCGTTGTGATTGCCGGGAAACCAAATGTTGGTAAATCTAGCTTGCTAAATGCCTTGCTCAAAGAGGACAGAGCCATTGTTTCACATATTCCAGGAACAACTCGCGATAGCCTTGAAGATGACATGGTGATTTCTGGAATTCGTTTTCGTTTTATAGATACAGCAGGTTTGCGTGAAACAAAAGATGAAATCGAAGGAGAGGGAGTCCGTCGGGCATACGAAAAAATTAAAAAAGCCGGCATTGTCTTGCTAATGGTTGAGTCTAATGATGATATTTCTGCAGTAATGCCTATTATTTCATCGCTTCGTGAAGTAATTAACGAGTCGGAAGCTCAATGTTTTCTGTTGCAAAACAAAGCGGATATTCATCCAGCCCATGCTTTGGATACATCAAAACTGCAACAACAAATCCCCGGAATTTCCACATTTGTGATTTCTGCAAAAACAGGAAATGGGATTTCTGAATTAACCGATGCAATGGTAAATTCGGTACAAGTAATGAAAGGCAAGGCAGATATTGTGTTAAGCAATATGCGACATGTCGAAGCCTTAAAAAATGCGCAGGAATCATTACAGCGTGCTCACGATGCATTAATCAACGAAATTCCCTCTGATTTAGTGTCTCAGGATTTACGTGAAGTTTTGCACCATCTAGGGCTAATCACCGGAGAAATCAGCACTGATGAGGTACTTGGTGAAATTTTTCAGAGTTTTTGTATCGGAAAGTAAAGGATGATACCTTATTGTATTTATTGCAATTTCCATTCGTCAGTCAATTCGTAATTTGTACTACGTCCTCCTGATTTCTCCTGTTTTAAAATCCCTTTTTCAATCAAATCTTTTATATCTCGTGGTACTACTGCAAATTTAGTGGAAATTTTTAATTTTTGGGGTATGAATTTCACAAAAGATTTTTTCAATTTATTGATAGATTTTGGTGATGAATGGGTCGTTACCAATATAGAGAGCAATCATAAGGATCA
>JAYEFQ010000160.1:0-7623 GCA_034658655.1 Bacteroidota bacterium | reverse complement strand
AACAGTATAATCCTCATTGGCAACATAATCCGATCCACTACCCCCACTATCATAAATGGTATAATTGCATCCTGTTTGTGTCGTTCCATCTAAAGCATCAATATTTTGTCCATTTACGAACAAAACAGCAAAAGTGGCGAGTAATAGTAGGCTAAATTTGTAAACGTATTTCATGGTCATTTTTTATTTTTGTGTTATACTGGTCTGGCTAATTTTCACGTTATATTGTTCGAGCAGTTGGTTCACCTGTTCAGGATACATTGGCTCGAAGGCATATATTTCAAAACGGGCCTTGTCTCGGTAATTGACATCGGTAATAAAATCACTTTCTTTCAGGGATAGATGAATTGCTTTAATGACATCATCATCCGGCAAACGGTCAAGCACAAAGACCACTTTATAATAGTCTCCTTGATTTCCATGATTTGTAAATTCGGTTTGAAACATTGTAGCAGGATTTACTTCATAGATAAACTCATTCATCAATGCTAGGATTTCATCTTCATGCACGTTAAGCGCAGAAGTAAACATGCATTTCTCATAATTCGGAGCAGCATAAAAGGAAAATTTGTGAATATCAGACTGAGCCACCATTCCCTGTTCAATCATTTTGGCAGTTTCAGCATCTAAAACAGCTGACAAATCTAAATACACTGTTTTAGTCCGATTTTCATAAGTTTTTGATGCTGCAACAGTGTAAGAATCCACTTGTGCAAAAAGTACTGTTGCGATAAAAAATACAACTAACGATAAAATCCCCTTTTTCATAAACATAAATTTTTATATTTCAATGAAAATCACCTTTATTATTATAAGCAATTCCCCCTATCTACATAAACATTTTCGCGTGGTAAAATCATTAAAAAAAATAACAATCAGGTCATCCCCTTAGACAATTCTGATTACACCACCACTTATAATTCACAAATATAAGCAATTTATTAACACATCGCAGTTAACAAGCTGACAAAATACCTATACATTTACTCTACAAGGGTGTAATATTAAATCTATAAAAAAACACACAACACACTAACCTCAAGCCATTTAACTATTTTGGGCAAAAAAATCATTTATAACGTGTGTTTTTTTTAAAACAATATTTTTTTTGTATTTCTGCATTAAACAATGTAATAATTCAGAAAAGCATATCAGGGCTAAAGCCCTTTCTTTTTTATATTTCACCTCAAAACCCCGACATGAAAGTCAAGGTTAATAAAGATATGAAAGATGGAATTTAGCCCTACAATATTTAACACTCACCCACTAAATTTGCCGTAGAACCATATTTTTATTTAAAAAAATGGCTTTGAAGATACCCCCAAAGCCATTTATAAATGCAGTTATATTATTTTTATTCTTTCACAAACGATATGCTTTTACGCAAACCATTTTGCCAAACGGTAATTATGTACAATCCTGACTCAAACTGATCTGTATTAATCATAAATCCATTCTGCATATCACCTTTATTCATTAACAAGCGTCCATCAATTGCATAAATTTTCAAATTACTTAATCCTTCTCCCTGAATATAAAGTATATCATTCACAGGATTCGGATAAACAGAAAGTGCTGTATTATCTAAAGCATTTACACTGTTTGTAATAATGTCAATTGTCTGCGTTGTTTGATCACTGCCGCACTCATTAAAAACAGTAAGTGTTACTGTATAAGAACCATCTCCAGGGTATGTAAACACCGGATTTTCCTCATTAGAAGTCGTTGGTAAAAACTGATTATCTCCAAAATTCCATTCTACACTATCCGCATTTGTTGACTCATTAGTAAAAGCAACTTCAGTTTCAGTATTCATAACATAGCCGAATGCAGCCTCTGGAATATCAGGACAATCAGAAATCATAATATTATCAATAGCAACTCCTTCAAAATCGCCAAAACTAAAATCTCCTGCATCAAAAACAAAGCGCAACTGCACGTTTGGCTCACCTGCAAGCATTTCCATGTTGTTATGAGCGGTTATCCATTGTTCAGAGTTCCCATTCCAACTTGTTCCAGAAAACGTATCACTACCATACCAATTTACAGCAGCACCTCCGGCAGGGACAGTATCCCAGTTAACACCATTATCCAAACTGTACTGCAACACCATTTCAGAAGTAATTTGCTGCGTATTATAAAAAATATCCACATCAATTATCGGGTTAACTAAGCTACTAAAATCAAAACAAGGGCTTACTAGATATGACACTTCAGGTGCATTATGAAACCCCGTTGCATTGGTAACCCATGCCATTATACCATCAGACGCGGCATTAATTATTGCGGCATTTGGTTCTGCTAATTCCATAGAAAAATTCTCACCACCAGCTGACCATTCTGCATTTCCGCCTTCAAAACTTTCAACGTAAGGAAAATCAGAATAAATGTCACCATGATAAATCATTTTTGTCATTGTATCATTTTCAGTGAATTCATCGCCTGCAACAGAAACTGCGCATGTTAACTCATACTCACCAATTGCAGCGAAATCTGCAGGTGTTGCAAATGCAAACACCACTTCATCACCTGCAACCAAATTATCAGAATAAACCTCAGTTTCCCATGTGTTTCCCCCATCAGTTGAATAAGACAAATCAAAAGCTGTTTGATCAGCAATTCCTAAATTCTGAAGATTAATTTTAATGATTTCACTATCCGTCAGTGTGCAAGAGCTTATCGGAGCAATAATCTCGGTAACAGCCAATTCAATAGCAGGCAATTCCTTTATTTTAAATAAATCGATTGCATATCCTTCAACGGGCAAAAAGTCTCCTTCATAAGTAACACGGAATCGGCAACTTGTTTCCCCGGCCAATTCAGGCAATTCATATTCCATATTTAACCAAGTTTCACTACTACCTGTCCAGGAATCATCAATGGTAACCCACGTTACTCCACCATCAATTGTGTATTCAAAAGCTGCACTTGCACTAATTAATCCAAGTTCATGCCAAAGCGCAAAACTCACTTCAACACCATTGCTTAATGAAAAATCAAAACAAGGAGTCATCGCTGTTGAGCTTTCATTAGCCAAAGTATTTCCATCCGGATTTGTTGCCAAGATTTGCACTCCTTCAGCAGCTGTATTAATAACTAAAGTATCATTTGGCTCACCAATTTCCCAAGAGGATGCTTCTGTGAATGTCCAGAAATAAGGCCCCATTTCAAAATCCTCTGTATATGGCAATGTTGCTACAACAGGCAAATTCATTACTTGAGTTGTTGCCGTATCATTAGTAGGAGTTTCGTCGCCTGTTAACAAGGTATATACTTGAATTTCATGCGCTCCTACTCCACTGACATCAGCAAGTACAGTAAAGGTATATTCAACCGTTGCACCGTATAAAATACTTCCGGTATAAGTTTCAACAAGCTCTGTCCCACCATCCACAGAAAAAGCAACATCCAAACTTGTAATTTCATTCATTCCATAATTTTTCATGCTACATGTTACTTCAACATCTGTCATATCACAATCAGACTCAATTGTCTGTACAGATAAAACACCTGCATCATCATCAGGGATTTCATGAATTTGAATGTCAAAATTTACCGTTGTAGAATAAGTATCAATAATATAATCATCATCTGCAGAAGAAACAATAATATAATAAGTTATCCCTGATGTTAAACTAAGCATATCAATTTCAGGATTCGCAGTTTGATCATCCACAGTAGCCACACAATTTGTCAAAGGATCAGTTGGAACACCATCCAAAACAAACAGACCTATTGTTGCCCCAGCAGCTACAGGAGCTTCTGATACAATCTCTGTATTCATCAAACTCAAATTTACTGTAACATCAGCGGCAGGAATAAATGAAAACACATAGTCCTCATTTTCCATTGCTACACTCAGGCAAGCATCATCAGGACCATAATCATCAAGCGTTCCTTCGGTTGTCAATCCTGTTGCACTATAGGGCAAAGATGAAATTTCATCTGGCGAAGTACAATCGTTTTGAGCCATCATTTGTGGAACAAATAATCCGACAATCATTAATAATGATAAAAATCTTTTCATAAATTTAGTTTTTTTGTGGTTTACGACTTAATTTGCGAGTAAAAGTAGATGTTTAACACAACAAAAACAAGACTTTTTTCAGAATACACAAGATTTTAATAGGTTTCATACAACATATTATTAAGCAAACTGTTTTTTATTAAAATTGATTATTATGATAACAACAAAAATTGAATACATTGGTGATTTGCGGACACATAACACACATGTTCGCTCAGGAAACACAATAATAACCGATGCCCCTGTTGATAATCGAGGAAAAGGAGAAGCCTTTTCACCCACTGATTTAATGTCAACGTCACTTGTCAATTGCATTATGACAATTATGGGAATTAAAGCCAAAGATGAGGGATTTTCCATAAAGGGTGCTAAGGCGGAAATGACAAAAATAATGAGTGAAAACCCAAGACGCGTAGCCGAAATTCAAATTAATTTTAATTTTAGCATGCTTAATTTAACAGACGAGCAAAAACGCATTCTTAAAGCAATTCCGGCAATTAGCCCAGTTGCTTTAAGCTTGCATCCTGATGTTAAACAAACCATTAAAATAAATTTCAATAATGATTAACACAAACTTGAAAACAAAAATTAAAGGAGAAATAAAACAAATTGTTGACATTAAAAATACGGCTACAGCCTATAGCAGTGGCCTAGTTAAAGTTTTCACAACATCTGCAATGATTGCTTTAATGGAAAAAACCTGTATAGAATCTGTGTCTGACTATCTCGACAAAAAAGAAAGTACTGTTGGCATTAACCCGCATTATTCATGCGATTTCCTTTGTGTAGATACAAGCCGTCTAACTATGCAGTTATACAAGTGTATTACAATGAGTTAGCAACGCAGTAGATGCACAAAGATAAGGCAAACAACACGCAAGTTTGAATGAGCTACTGCTTTTGAATAAACAATGTAAATGGCTGATAATTAATTACTTTCTTGTGTCTTAATAAAAAGCGGTGAATAATGTGGGTTAAAGTCTATGTATCACATATCAAAGCAACTCCTATGGGTGACACAGTTATATATCGCTCAGAGCTTATTGAAATAGACAGAAAACGCTTAATTTTTAAAGTCTAAGCAGAAGATAAAAATGGGAAAATTGGAGAAGGATTTCATGAACTATTTATTATCGACAAAGACAAATTTGAAAACATTGCCAATTAACAATTTGTGTTCCTTAACATGTTTTCTGCGTATCTATCTGATTACATGGCTTAAATTTCACATGCAATCTATTTAAAACAAAATTCAAATCTAAATATTTGGAGATTTCAATATCTGTTCATGATAAAATTCGTTATTAATTTTAACTTTGTGAAAGACACAAGTAAACCTACTTTGTGAAAGACACAAGTAAACCTATTGTTTAACTAAATAAAAAACTTTGTTATGGCAAAGAGAAATGTAATTATCATTGGAGCTGCAGGAAGAGATTTCCACAACTTCAACACTTTTTTCAGAGGAAATGAAGCATATAATGTTGTCGCATTTACTGCTGCTCAAATTCCTGATATTGACGGTAGAAAATACCCAAAAGAATTAGCTGGTGAACTTTATCCAGAAGGAATTCCGATTTATACTGAAGATGACCTCGAAAAACTGATTAAAGAGTTTAAAGCTGACGACTGCGTATTTTCATATAGTGATGTACCATACAACCGTGTTATGAATATGAGCGCTCGCGTGAATGCTACAGGTGCAAATTTCATGTTATTAGGACCAAAAGAAACTATGGTTAAATCCACAAAACCGGTTGTCTCAGTAGTTGCAACACGTACAGGTTGTGGTAAATCACAAACTAGTCGTAAAGTTATTGAACATCTAATGGATCAAGGACTAAAAGTCGTAGCTATTCGTCACCCAATGCCCTACGGAGACCTTAACGCACAGAAAGTTCAACGTTTTGCAGATGTTTCTGATTTAAAGAAACATAAATGTACTATTGAAGAAATGGAAGAATACGAACCACATGTTGTGCGTGGAAATGTAATTTATGCCGGCGTTGATTATGAAGCAATTGTTCGCGCAGCAGAAAAAGATCCCGACGGATGTGATGTTATCTTATGGGATGGTGGAAATAATGATTTCCCATTCTACAAATCAGATCTCACAATTACCGTCGCTGATCCACACCGCCCAGGACATGAATTATCATATTACCCAGGAGAAGTGAACCTTCGCATGGCAGATGCTATCGTAATTAACAAAATGGATTCTGCTTCACCTGAAGGCATCCAAACTGTCCGGGAAAGTATCGCAAAAGTAAATCCAAATGCTGACGTAATTGATGGCGCATCTCCTATTAAAGTGGATGATCCTAGCATCATTAAAGGAAAACGTGTACTCGTTGTGGAAGATGGACCAACCCTTACCCACGGTGAAATGAAAATTGGTGCTGGTACAGTTGCAGCTCAAAAATTTGGTTGTGCTGAATTAGTTGATGCAAGACCTTTTGCAGTTGGAAAACTTGCTGAAACTTACAAAATTTATCCTAATATCGGAACTTTACTTCCAGCAATGGGATACAGCGATCAGCAATTGAAAGATCTCGAAACTACAATCAACACTACCGATTGTGATTCTGTTATCATTGGTACACCGATTGATTTGAATCGTATTATCGATATCAAAAAACCAAACACTCGTGTATATTATGATTTGCAGGAAATTGGTTTCCCAAATCTTGATGGAATCTTAACTGACTTTATTAAAAAACACAATCTCAAATAATTAGTCTTTGCAAGAACCCCCAAATACTGCGTTATTCTCGTTTTTTGAAACAGTCATTTACAAAACGTAAACTCCTTGGTTTCAAAAACTTCGAAAACCTTGTCTTTGACGTTTTCTTATCAAAGACTTAAAAATTAGGAGTTTTCTTGCTGACACTAATTACGATACAATTATCATTAAAAAAAGCGAGTCATTTTATTTTGGCTCGCTTTTTTTGCATGAAAAATACAGAGATAAAGCTTTCTTTTTAGTCCCAAATCACAATTTATTAATTTGAAATGGCAGGCGGACTAGCAAAGAAAACCTGAACACTACGTTATAAGTTGCAATCAAATGTTTTTATTCCTAGCCTTCCAAAAATAAGCGTCCAGTAGCCTTCTGGCAGAAGGCTTACGCCGCATCAGTCAGGTTTTCGTTGTGGAACAAATCTTTTCTGTGTGCCGGCCTTGCGCTAAGAGACTGCGTGCTAACTTTCAGTATCGGGGAAAAGAAAAGATTTGAGGTTCCACAGAAAAGCTGGGTGCAGCGGAGAATTTCTTTGTTCCTTTCTTTTTTGGCTGAAAAGAAAGGAAGTAAAAATTAATAATTCTCTATCGTTTAACCACTAAAAAACAAATGATAATATTAAGATGCAACTCCAAATTTAATAAATGTCTAGGATACTTACCGCTCATTTTTATTGAAAACCACAATCAACACTACCGATTGTGATTCTGTTATTATTGGTACACCAAGCGTTATAAGTTGCAATCAAATGTTTTTATTCCTAGCCTTCCAAAAATAAGCGTCCAGTAGCCTTCTGGCAGAAGGCTTACGCCGCATCAGTCAGGTTTTCGTTGTGGAACAAATCTTTTCTGTGTGC
>JAYEFQ010000159.1:0-29464 GCA_034658655.1 Bacteroidota bacterium | reverse complement strand
AAATCTGAATTGATTTCATAAGTTGCTCCAAGATCAATTGCAAATCCTGGGTTTTTTAAATTTAAGGCGTATTTTCCTATACTAAAATCATCTATTGCTGTAGAATCATAAACAAATTCTAAAGAGTCTTTATCAAAGGTGTAATCTAATGGTATATTTGTGTTTAATGTCATATCCGTAACAGCGGTAATTCCGTAATCATTTTGATTTGTAAAAAGGGTAAGTTCATTAATTTTTGTTTGAACATTCGACATGCCAAACAAAATTTTAGCTCGTCCTCCCACGATTAGTCCATCCATAACTTCGGTACTGAAACCACCTGTAATTTCACGATAGTGCGTTGCTCTAATCCCAAAATCGCTAAGCACAATTTTTTCGTTGTTTTCACGGAAATAATTATTTCCATACCAAGCTAATTCAAATAAGTCTTTTGGAAGGGTAAACCCATAATCGAATTTTTCGGTTATATTGAAACTTAAATATGCATCATTTTTTGTTTTAAGACCGAGATGAAACAAATCAATATGTGTTTGAAAACGGACATGATTTGCTGTTCGCAAATTGGCTAAGAAAAGCTCTGGATCAATTACAAGGGAATCGGCATAAACACCTTCTCCTTCATGAATTAAATCAGAAAATTGAAACCCATTATTTGCATAATTAAAATAAATAGGTGGCGGCACTTGGCCAACAATTGGTATCATAAGGCCTCCAATAGTAAAATCATAATCAGAACCCATTGCAGGGTTTAGATAATTGGTTTGTGACACTTTTTTCATAAAATAAAAAGTGTTTCCCTGCTGTGCTTTAAGACTTAATGATGCAAAGCCAATTAAAGCAATTATGATTGTTGTTTTTATGATGTTTTGCATGGCAGTGATTTTCATGGCTAGTCGTTATTTAAAGTATCTAAATTCACATTAATATCGAGATCCGCTTCAATTGCGACATTAAAATTGACCTCATAATCGGGGTAAATTTTAATAAATTCATCATTTGACGCATTGGTTGTTGAGGACGAGGCTTTATAAAGCAAAAATTTGGTTTCCATAATTTTTTCGAGGCGTTCTCCGGTAATTTCTAAATCAATGGTTTTATTCGTTTTGCTAATCACCTGTCCGTCATTGTCAATGGTGGCACTTTCGATTAGTCGAATGTCATCTGCTTGTATTACAGAGTCAATAATCATATAATTTTCATTCATAAAATAAGCCTGTGATTCAACAAAGATAGGCAGTCCGTTATCAATATTTATTCTTACCAATAAGCGCTCAATAACTCCTGGGTCTTCAAATTCTTCTTCCATATTAAAATCCATTGTGTCGGCTCCATGGAATCTGTCGATATATCCCCATAAAGGGAGCTCAACCTCTATATCTGCAAGGTATTTACTGTTGTCCCAAACAAAGTTGTTTCCGGCAATATTACCATCAGGATTTGTGTGGGCGTGAGCGATAAATTTTATCCATGCAGGACGTTGTTGAATGACGTAACTAATGTTTGAATTGTCTTTATCCAATATAAGGCTGTCATCCACTGAGCTTCCAAAAACGGTTGGATATGACATATAATGTGGGGCAAGGGAATCCATTGGTAATCCTGCATTATAATCCAGAATATCATAATCTTGCTGGTAATACGATGAAAAAGCAGTCACTGAGTCGAAGTAAAAATTTGTAGGAATTCCGTATGAATTATTGTAAAATACTTTAAATTTTGGGTCTTCAAACCAAAAATCTTCAAGATCCCAGCCATCACTCGGATCAAAAAGGTCTAAATCAATTTTTCCACTTTCGTAGATTAGTGTATTGTATCCAAAATATCCAAACATTGCTTCATGATCTGGATTAAATAAATCCACATCTAATGTTAATTGTCCGGTATTATTTCCTCCTGAGTGAACAAATCGAATTTGAATTTCTACCGGAACTTCATTATAACCAAGTGCCGTTTGAGTTAAATCAATATGATATCCAATCATACTGTTATCTGTACTACTTGCAGTACTACCATATGGGAGCAAATTTAGTGTTTTTGAAAATGGGTCTCCATCTTTAGTGAATGTTGGAAGTGTAATTGTTAATTCAATTCCATGTTCATAGGTTGATGTTGCTATCAGATTTAACGTTCCCATATCTAACCACATAGAGTCGAGTTCTGCTTCAGGATTAAAAAGATCAAAAGGAAAATCAACACTACGATTTATCGTAAGTACATCTCCAGAATTATCAAATCCGGTAAAATCGACTCCGGCAGCTGGGGTTAAAGATGTAACATGTTGGTTTCCAATATCCATGAGTGATGAAACTGTGTCTGATTCGATATGCTCGAAGTAAAAAAGAGAAAGAAATCCGTCTTTATTAACTTGTACTCGGCCTACTGAGTCGTAGGCATTCAGCCCGTCAATCATTGTTAAGTTACTATATGCAATTGGTGCTGCAAGACTTGGCTCATAGTGAATTTCGCCCGATAAACGATCAAAGTCAAAGCTGTCTTTGACACATGAGTTTGTTCCCAGTATAAATAATACTAGGATAAACGGAATGATTAGCAATTTTAATTTTTTCATGATATTCAGATTATTTGACTTCATAATTATACAAAAATTTTCCTTTCCCTCCAACAAAAAGATTAAAATGTTGTGAATTATCGCTCATGTAACTAATGCTAAATGAGCTGGTTCCTGTTAGAGGGAATCCTTTATGTAATTCACCATTGGAATTTATCAGATAGAGTTTTTCTGCCTTCCTATCAGTAATTCCAACTTTATGATTTGCTGATGAAAACACATAATATGCTGGTTCTTCAGTGATGTTATTTTCGAATTGATAATTCATCATTGGTCTTTTAAAGTGATCAAAAACTTCCATAGTTTTTTGATCAAAAAATAAATAATCCGCATTTCCGTCTGCATCGAAATCACGATACATAAAATAATGGCTTTCACTATATGAACGAAAAAATACTGTATCAACAGATCCATCTAAATAGGTGTGATAAACTACTCCACGAGTGTCTGTTGTTGTGAGTTTTGCATTTTTCTCCTGTTCATTAGGTGAAAACCAAAACTGGTTTCGTATAGATGCAGAGAATTGCTGTTTTGGTTGCACACGGGTTTCTCCTCGTCGGTTTAAAATATAAATTCGGTATTTATCATGCAATATGATGTAATCTTTGTTTCCATTGCGGATGTGTTGTGGTGGAACGCTTAGCGGGTGTTCGCTTCCTTCAAAGTCAAAACCGCTGACAAGATTTCCTTCAATATTGTACATGTATATTTTTTTATCTTCTGTGGGTAAACAAATTCGGTAATCCCGAGATTTATCATAGTCAAAAAGTGCAAGTCCACAACTGGCAGGCGAGCGCAAATTGACAGGAAATCTATCAACGTGGTTTCCAATTCTGTCAATTAAATAGATTTTTGATTTTGTATTAAAAAGATATTGCAGTTTTTTGTTTTTAAAGGCATCAATTTGATGAATTTTACTAATTATTTCTTCCTCAAGCGGCATTTTCCATAAAATAATTCCTTTGCGATTTATTAGGTAAATGGTATGATTGACATCTTGAATAAAAATCTCTTTTTTATTTGTGTTGTGATTTTTTACAATTACAGGTTTCATTCTGATAGCTGTATCAAGGCGACTTTCCCAAACAGTGTGTGGCGCTTCAAAATCAATTTCACGATGTTGTAATGCAATATTGTGATAAATCATATTGTCGCTAACAATTTGCTGAATCACAAATTCATTGAAATGCCCGAGTGTTTTATTTTCGCTCATTAATGTTTTTGCTGCTTTTACTTTGAGGTTGCTTAGCAGCCATGGAATGGCTTTCCGAACATTCAAATAAAAAATACTTTGGCTTTCACGGGATAAATTCTTTTTGAAATCTTGATAAACCGGTGATTTTTCTAATGTTTTGTTTAAAAGTACATCGTTGATAAAATGAGTTAGGGCTGTTTTATCACGGCCAAACACAAGGTAGTTGTTAATAATTGTACAGTAGTTTGCATCAACAGCCGAAAAATAGCTTCCATAATATAATTCCGGCCAGTTATTAACAGGAAATCGGAATAATGGATATTTATGATTTGATCCTAAATCTATGGTTCCAGTGTAATCCTCATAAGATTGTGATGTATGTTGTGTATAGGTTTTTAAAAATTCTGAAATCATTTTTTCAGATTTGCTTTGAGATTGACTCGCTATGATTAAATATGCATTTTGAAAAATGTCAAGTTGGTTAATATTACTTATTGCTAAACACACTTCGTTATTTGTAAGCCCATATACTAGTTTTGACAGGTCTGCATTTGTTGTATTTAAATATGATTCATTTTGTTCTGTGAAATAATCAGCACGATAGATTTCGTTTAAAAATTGCCGACGTGTTTGTTCAAATGCATTCGTTTCAGAAATGCTTTGTGCATAAAATAATGCTGTTCCTTCTGGTAGGATTTTTTCAAACTCAAATTTTTGTTTGTCTTGAGCTTTTAAGTGATTTAAGTAATAAATACTGGAATCTGGCATTGAAGCGAACCCATTGAGGCTGATAATATTATCTTTTAAGCTTAAATCAAGGGCAATCCATGTCCCATATTTTTCAAATGCAGGATGCTTTTTTATTATTTCAGATTTATAATATGGAGACATTAAATCAGATAAGCTTGATAGATTAATATAGAAATTTGTAATTTCTTTTTCTCCTGCTGTTCTATAGGTTTCTTGAAATGAAATATTATCAGTTAAGTTTATTTCAACATCTGATTGTCTTATTACATCTTCCACCAAAAGCGAATTTGCACTAAAAATTAAATTACCATTTGTAATTGTGTAAGTATAACGTTTTTGATTTGCTGTTTTAATATCAAAAATTGTGTGATTATCATATTCTCGCTCTGTTATTTCTGCATTGGAAAAATTAGATTCAAGTTGCTTTTGAAGTGTTTCTTTTTTTTGATTTTCATGAAGTGCCACTAAAAAGACAGCCACTAATTTATTCTTCCCAAAGTTATGAATAGAGACAATTATTGAGTTGTTATTGAGTAAGTTATCTAGCTCTTTTTGTTCGCTCGTTAAACTATCAAGTAGGTGAATCTGTTCGTTTAATTGCGAAACCCCAGGATAATTACACAAGGCTTGCCAATATGTGGGTTGAGTTTCAAGTGCTCCAATTAGTAATTGAAAATCTCTAATTTCTATTACCATTTTGGCATTGACAGGAACCAGACTTATCGTTTCTGTCATTTGCTTGTCTGATTTGCCGCCTAATAATATGCCTGCCAATATACTTGCAATTGCCAAAAAAAAGATTATTATAAAAGTCAATCGCCGGATTTTCATTAATCTATTTTTTTTGTTCTTTTTGTAATGAAGCTATTTTAATATGAATTGTATTGTTGAATTCAGTTTTTTAAAAATAAAATTTAAAGTTCATAAAACTATATTGCTGAGTATCATTTGTTTATAATGACACTTGACGTTAAATCAAATTGCTTATTATCAACGGTTTACATTTTTAACTTTACGAACTTTATAAACTTTATACTTGTCTCATACCTTAATTTAATAAAAGCTAGCTGGTTTCATTAAATCAGTACGTGGGTTAATACAAATTACAGGTATTTTGGCCTTGTTTGCAATGATTTTTTGCTCTTTAGCACCAAACATATAATCTGTAAACCCAATGTTTTTGGTTGTCATTACCATAATTAATCCAGCGGATATATTATTTGCAAACTGAATGGTTTCTTCTGGAAAATCTTTCATGTTTGTTTCAATGTCAACCTCAAATGCGATGTCATTATCGAAAAGAACACGTTTTGCAAACGTAATATTGTTATTAATGACCTTTTGAATATCTTTAATTCCGGAAACTTTTTTTAGGATACGTACTTTAAGTTGATATTTTTTCGCAAAATAAACAACCCATTTCATTTTTTCGCGCCCTTCCATATCTGAATCAAAAGGTAAAACCAGCTCCTTAAATTCATTTACAGGCTTGCGCTGCACGGTTAGGAAAGGGATTTTTGAACCCACAATAACCTTAAGGGATTTGCTGCCAAATACTTTTTGGCTGCCAATTCTTCCATGCGTTCCCATAATAATTAGCTCTGCTTTAATAGAATTAGCATAATCATTAATTGTAGAGAATATTTTTCCGCGTTTTACAAATGCTTCAACTTGAAGCGATTTATCGGAAATACAATTATTCACTTCTTTTTCCAGTCGTTTTTGTAATTCTGTGTTTTCTTGTTTTGTGTTTGAAATATGTAAACAATGAATTTTTGCACCTGAAACAGTGGCGTATCGCTCAGCATGTGCGAGTGCAAATTCTGATATTTCGGTAAAATCCCAAGTTACTACAACAATTTTTTCTTTTTTATCCATATTATTTATTACTTTAATGCTTTATTTACGAAAAATACAAAAAATTAATGATTAAACCAGTAAAAATCTTTTTTTTGAGCATCTTGATAATTTGCCTTTCCCTTGCAAAATCAGTCTTTGCTCAATATAACCCCATTGGAGTGCCCAAAATTACAAATTTTACATCAAAAGATTATGGTTATGAGAGCCAAAATTTTGATATTTCTCAAGGGAAAGATGGTTTGATTTATTTTGGGAACACAAACGGTGTCATTGAATATGATAATCATTCTTGGGATATTATTCGAATGTCAGGCACACCTTCTATTGATGTTGACTGTTATGATAAAGTATTTGTTGGAGGATTTAATACCATTGGGTGCTTAAATAAAACACGTTTTGGAACCAAATTAGTTTCACTGCAAAATCAAAAGTCGAATAAGCCTGGACAAATCAATAAAATTGTAGCACTATGTGGCGAGGTTTTTTTTGCGAGTGATACCTGTATATACAAATATCAAAATGACGCACTTTCTGTATTTTTATCTCCTGAGAAATCGGTTGAGATTTTTAAAGTTGCTGGTGAATTGTATGTGCATGTTATGGAAACCGGTTTGTATCGCTATGAAAATGGCGAACTCGTGCTAATTGATGGAATGTCACAGTTTAAAGATTTTGGATACCATGATATTACTATCTTTGATGGAAATTTAGTGTTTAAACCCCGCCGTAGTCTCGGTTTGTTTGTACGAACAAAAAATGGAAGTAAACGATTTAAAACGCAGATTGATAAAATGCTTCAAGAGGCAAATGTCTCACGTTTGAAAAATTATCGAAATCAATTCCTGCTTATTGGTACTAAAGTAAATGGAATTTTTATTATAGATAAACAAGGAAAGTTGATTTTTCATTTGAATAAATCAAGTGGGCTCGCTGATAACCATATTTCAAATATTTTAATTGATAAAGAGCAGCAAATATGGGTTAGCACATTTAATGGAATTAGTTATATCGATTTTTCTTCCCCGTTTACATATTTTACAAGTGACCAACGGTTGAATGTTTCAATTTTATCGCTTGTAAAACATAATGAGCAGATGTATTTAAGTACAAATCAGGGGGTATATTACAAATTAAAACAAAAAAAACGTAGCGTAAATTTTAATTATAATGACTTTCTTAGTTTGTTTGAAAAAGTTGAAAATCTTAATTTGAGAGTAAAAAAACTAGTTAATTTAAATGATTATTTATATGCATGTACCGACTATGGATTGTTTATAGTTCGAGATTACAAAGCAGAATTATTGATTGAGGGAGATTTTGAAGATATTGTTGAGTCAAAAGCACATAAAGGTCAAATATATATTTCAAGTAGCAATGGTTTGTTAATCGCGACTCAAGATATTAATGGTGGATTAAAGAAAACGGGTTATCTCGCAAATTTAGATTACAATATTCGTACAATTGCTGAAGATAAAGAGGGAAATGTTTGGTTGGGTTCAAATAATGATGGGCTTTTTAGAGTAGATTTTACTAAACAGGGAGAATTAAACTCTGAATTTGTACATATTCAACGAGGTCATGGACTTCCCGCGAATTACGATTGGATTGATGTATATCAAACACAAACTGGTATATTGTTTTCAACCTATAATGGGATTTATCGATATAACGAAAATTCATTATTTGTTAAAGACAGTTTGTTGGGCATCAATTTCTCTGAAAATAATAGATGGGTTTATCCAATACATGAAGATGTGAAAGGTAGATTATGGTTTTCAAGTGGACTGAAAGAAACATATAGGAAACAAAGTGGTGTCGCAAAACTTATCAATCAAAAGAATAAATATCAAGTGAGTTTTAGTCCCTTTCAATTGATTTCTGATCGCACCATTGAAAGTGTTTATCGGGAAGAAAAACAAGGAGTAACATGGTTTGGTAGTATTAATGGGTTAATACGTTTTCAGGATGATTATATTTTAAAGGATACAAGTAGTGTCCCGTGTATGTTAAGACATGTTTCCATTGAGGGTGATACTGTTTTATTTGATAAATCAGTATATACAAATAAATGTAAATTGTTGAATTCCCCAGTGGTTTTTACACATCAACAGAATAATATTCGTTTTGAGTTTACTGCCCCGTTTTATCAGTCTGGTAATAACTTGACTTATCAAACTAAACTTGAAGGGTTTCAGGATCAATGGACAGAATGGTCTTCTGAGTATTATAAGGAATATACAAACTTGAGAAGTGATAATTATGTGTTTAAAGTACGTGCGAGAAGTCCCTTTGGGCAAGTTTCAGAAATAACAAGCTTTGAATTTATCGTTAAACCACCATTATACCTTGCATGGTGGGCATTTGTCTTTTATGTAGCATTTGGTTCTAGTTTGTTCTTTTTATTAAATAAACGCAAAGAATATAGGCATACTAAAGAAAAATATGAGCTTGAAAGTATTATTGCTTCACGTACTGAAGAGCTGCTTAAACAAAAGGAACAAACAGAACGACTCGTAAATAGAATCTTGCCAAAACGTACCGTGGAAGAATTTCGAACAAAAGGGAAAGCCAGTTCTATAAGATATGAAATGGCAACGGTACTTTTTTCAGATATTCAAGGGTTTACAAAAATTGCTGAAGAAACTAGACCCGAAATATTGATAAAACAACTCGATATTATTTTTAAATCCTTTGATCAGATAATTGAAAAATATGATATTGAAAAAATTAAAACAATAGGCGACGCTTATATGTGTGCCGGAGGAATACCAACAAATAACAGCACAAATCCGATTGAAGTTGTACTTGCAGCTTTAGAAATGCAAGCTATTGTTTCTCAAATTAATAAAGAAGAATCTGTTGATTTTAAAGTGCGTATTGGCGTACATACTGGGCCGTTAGTTGCTGGAGTAATTGGAACACAACGGATTGCTTATGACATTTGGGGCGATACAGTGAACATGGCCAGCCGAATGGAAACTCATGGTGAAGTGACACAGGTGAATATTTCATCATCAACCTATTCGCATGTTAAAGATTTTTTTCATTGTATGTATCGTGGGAAAACCCCTGTGAAATATAAAGGCGATTTAGACATGTATTACATTAAAAGCATTCGTCCTGAGCTTGCTAAAGGTCGTGCTTCAATTTTACCTAATGAAGATTTTATTGCTAAATTACAGATGGTGCGTTTACAGGACTTACAAAATGATATTTTGGATAAACTTGAAAAGAATTTACCGAAAAATCTATATTATCACAATTTGAAACATACGGTAAATGTTTTTTATCAAACGGAAACAATTGCAAGATTTGAAGGTGTAACTGAGCGTCAAATGCTAATTCTTAAAACAGCAGCACTGTTTCATGATATTGGTTTTCTTGTTTCTTATGATTATCATGAAGAAAGAGGAACAGAAATTGCTCAAAAAACTTTACAGGGATATCACTATTCGCAAAATCAAATCACACAAATATGTGAGCTTATTCTTGCAACGAAAACACCACAAAAACCACAAAACCTGTTGCAGGAAATAATTTGTGATGCCGATTTGGATTATCTCGGTCGTCCTGACTTCATACCAACTTCACAAAATTTATTTCGTGAGCTTTTTGAACGAAATAAAATCGGAACCATTGAGCAATGGAACAGAATGCAAATGAAATTTATGGAAAAGCATCGCTACTTTACTGCAAGTGCAAGGAAATTACGTGAACCTGAAAAACAAAAACGTCTTGCAGAATTGAAAAAGATGCTATAAAGCCTCCATTTCTTCCGCAGAAAACTCATCACGGTTTTTTTCAATGATTTCGCGGGCTTTGAGTAAATGCTCGCTATTAATCATCAGCTTTACAGAATCAATTTGGCGGAATACCGAAGAGCTGTTTACCCATGATTCAATTTCTGCTTCTTTTAATAGTCCTTGCAAAATATTTGCTCTGTGCGTGTAGCGAAATATCGCTACGCAAACTAAATGTTTATCATCTTTATTCATATCATTATCATTTTTATATTTATAACGCAATTGCCCCAGTGTAGGTTACAAATAAATGTAATCATTTTTAAAATCATACAAAATATGAATCTTAAAATAGGGCTTTATGATTTCTTAATCTATGCATAAATTTTTATATTTGTACTTTATTTTATATAGAGAAAAATGGAAAAACGCGTTGATTTTCTAATCATCGGATCGGGAATTGCAGGCTTAAGTTTTGCGTTAAAAGTTGCAGAAAAAGCGTCTGTTTTTGTTGTTACAAAATCAAAAATAAAGGATACTGCGACGGCTTATGCCCAAGGCGGTATTGCTGCTGTAACTTATCAGCCTGATAGCTTTGATAAACATGTGGAGGACACCTTAGATGCTGGCTCATACTTGAATCATAAAAAAATAGTGAAAATTGTGGTTGAAGAAGGACCTGCTCGTGTTAAAGAGCTTATTCAATGGGGGGCTTCTTTTGATAAAACCAGAAAAGGAACATATAATCTTCATCGTGAAGGCGGACATTCTGAAAATCGAGTACTGCATCATAAGGATAATACCGGAGAAGAAATTCAAAACACATTAATAAAGCAAGTTAAACAGCATTCAAATATTCATGTTTTTGAGGATCATTTTACTATTGATGTAATTACGCAACACCATTTGGGAAAGATTATTAGAAGAGGTACTCCTGATATTGAATGCTATGGAGCCTATGTGTTTGACAAAAAGAAGAAAAAGATTTTCACTGTGTTAGCTAAAGCAACAATGATTGCAACTGGCGGTTGTGGAAATGTATATCTTAATACAACGAATCCCAATGTCATAACAGGTGATGGAATTGCCATGACATATAGAGCAAAAGGAATGGTTGAGAATATGGAATTTATGCAATTTCATCCAACTGCACTGTATAATCCGAAAGCAAGTCAACCTTTTTTAATTACTGAAGCGTTAAGAGGTTCTGGTGCTATTTTGCGAAATATTAAAGGCAATGCCTTTATGGAAAAATATGATGCACGGGGATCTTTGGCTCCTAGAGACATTGTCGCTCGTGCAATTGATAGCGAAATGAAAAATTCTGGATCAGAACATATTTTTCTGGATGCAACAAAAGTTGGTGCTGATATTTTGAAAAATGAATTTCCGAATATTTACAAAAAATGCCTAACTATGGGAGTTGAGCCTGTAACTGATTATATTCCGGTTGTGCCGGCAGCGCATTATCTTTGTGGAGGTATTACGGTAAATCAAAGCTCTGAAAGCTCAATTCATAGATTATATGCGGTAGGGGAAGTCTCTTATACAGGGCTGCATGGTGCAAACCGGTTGGCATCAAATTCTTTACTGGAGGCGCTTGTGTTTTCTGACAGAGCAGCGAAACATGCATTAAAAACAATAGATTCGGTTGGTTGGCAAGAAAATATCCCTGAATGGGATGATAAAGGTACTATTCCCAATGAAGAAATGATTCTAATCACACAATCATGGAAAGAAACGCAATCCATTATGAGTAATTATGTTGGAATTGTACGTTCAAATTTACGGATGAAACGTGCATTAGATCGTTTGGAAATATTGTATCGAGAAACTGAGAATTTGTATAAAAAGTCAAAAGTAACAGTGAAAATATGTGAACTTCGAAACCTGATTAACGTCGCATATTTAATTATTAAAATGGCGAGTCAACGAAAAGAGTCGATAGGGCTACATTGTAATATTGACTATCCGAAAAAATCAAATGCAACTAAATAAATAATTTTAACATCTTTGTATAGCACAAACTAAAAATAATATCTATGAAAATTAAATTACTTTGGATTATCCTGCTTGTTGGTCTTTTTGGTGCAAACGCTTTTGCAAAAGAAGTTCCAAAATCTGTAGCGGAAAAAGTGGCAAAGCACTTTTATTATCAACATGTGAATCAAACTAAATCAATTGATTTTAAATCTATTGAGATTAACCTGAAATCCATTCATCAAAAAAATGCACAGCAAACATTTTATGCATTTGATGTGAATGAAAATGACGGATTTGTTTTAGTTTCCGCCCAGAATTCAGTTAAACCAGTTATTGCTTATGCATTTGAGGGTTCGTTTAACTCAGATAATATGCATCCCGGACAAGCAGAAATGTTAGAATGGTACGAAAAGCAAATTGCTTCTGCTGGAGAACAAAGGTTAACAGCTCCTGCTGAAATTGAAAATCAATGGATTGATTTGATAAATTATAAACCAGAAAACGATATCAAATCATATCGCAATGTAGAACCATTATTACTGGTTGAATGGAACCAAACATCTCCTTATAATGCAATGTGTCCTGAAGATGCTGCAGCACAAGGAGGACATGTGCCCGTAGGTTGTGTTGCAACTGCTATGTTACAGGTAATGAAACACTGGAATTATCCGGAAACTGGAACCGGATCATATACACATTCTAATTATTCAAATGGTGGCTATGGAAATATTACCGTGAATTTTGCAAACCAAACCTATAATTGGGAGGGGATGCCTATATCTGCAAGTGGAGTAAACGATGAGTTGGCAAAAGTGAATTTGCATGTCGGAGTGGCTGTGAGAATGTACTGGGGGCCAACTGGTTCTGGCGCAAGTACATCAAGAATAGTAAATGCATTCGTGGATTATTTCCGCTATGACCATTCATGTGATTTAATCAACAAGGATTATTATGGTGATGTGGAGTATAAAAACATACTGAAAGGACAATTAGATAATAACTTGCCAATGGTTTATTCAGGATCACCTGAGTCAGGAAATGTTGGTCATGCATGGAATTGTGATGGATACATAGAAGATGAATTTCACATGAACTGGGGCTGGGGCGGTGCCGGTAACGGATATTACACTCTAGATGATTTAACTTCATCTGCTACTCCCGGTGGCGATGAATATAATTTTAGTTACAACCAACAAGCAGTGATTAATATTTACCCTGAAGCAAATTATCCCGAACATTGTTCAGGTAGTAAGACAATTGTTGCGCATCAAGGTGCTTTTGGCGATGGTAGCGCTGACGAGGATTATAACAACAATATTGATTGTGAATATTTAATTGCTCCTGAATGTGGAAATTTAATTCGTGTTGAATTTGATCGCTTTGATCTCGGTGATGGTGATATTCTCACTTTATATGATGGAAGCACAAGCTCAGGAACTCCACTCGCAACATTTGATGCAGATAATCTTCCGGGAAGTTCAACAATCGATGCAAATACGGGTAATTTATTACTGCATTTTCAAACTGATGGTAGTTCAATCGGAAAAGGTTGGGATGTGAGTTTTAATACAGATTATTGCGGCTCAAGTTCATCATATACCGAGCAAAGTGGAACAGTTTCTGATGGTAGTGGAACTTGTGATTACCAAAAATCAACAGTATGTTTTTGGTATATTGAGCCCGACGGTGCTGAAGCAGTCAGTTTAGATTTTACTGAATTTGATCTCGCTTCAGGAGATTATGTAAATGTATATGAAAGCTCTACATCGAATTTACTTGAAACCTTTGACACTGATAATATTCCCGAAACGATTGTTGTAAATGCGTCAAAAGCTATCATTTTATTTTATGCAAATTCAGATGATGATGTTGCCGGAGGATGGGCTGTAAATTATTCTGCAACAGAGTTAGACATTGAAAGCATTGACTTGTTACACGGTGTAACACTTTATCCAAATCCTGCAAATCAAGATGTTAATTTAGCATTTAGTTTAAGCCAGCCGGAAACTGTATATCTTAAAGTATATGATATGTTGGGTAAAACAATTGCTGAAAAAAATCTTGATGCTCCTGTTGGATATCAAAAAGTGAAAATCAGCCAATTTGTTAGTTTTTCAGAGTCCGGCTTGTATTTTATTGATGTTGAGGCGAATGGGCAAACTGTAACTCGAAAAATTAGTATTGTAAAATAAAATTTTAATATTGAGAGATAAAAAAAGCTTCGCTAAAATTTTAGCGAAGCTTTTTTAATGGGTAAAAATCTGGTTTAGGTTTGTTTTAAATTTAATCCGTCAAGATAACCAGAAACAATTTTCTGAATATATTTTCCGATGATATCAAATTCCAGATTCACGACAGTTCCTTTTTTGAAAGTATGAAAGTTTGTAATGTCATAAGTGAAAGGAATAATCGCAACAGAAAAACGATCATCTTTTGAATTAACAACTGTTAGTGAAACACCATTAACAGAGACAGATCCTTTTTCAACGGTGATATTACCCTTAGTTCGATCATATTCAAAGGTGAAAACCCAACTCCCGTCAGCCTCTTTTACATCGACACAGGTTGCTGTTTGATCCACATGACCTTGCACCATGTGTCCGTCCAACAATTTATCCATTGTCATGGAGCGCTCTAAATTAACTTTGTCTCCAAGTTGCAGTAAACCCAAATTTGATTTTATCAGTGTTTCATCAATCGCAGTTACCGTGTATTGCTTTTTAGTTTTATCAACATTGACAACGGTTAAGCAAACACCATTGTGAGAAACACTTTGGTCAATTTTTAGCTTATCGGC
The DNA here is from genome assembly GCA_034658655.1 of Bacteroidota bacterium. GTDB lineage: Bacteria > Bacteroidota > Bacteroidia > Bacteroidales > ML635J-15 > JAQIBY01. The sequence continues at coordinate 14,570 of JAYEFQ010000159.1, read as the reverse complement.
AAATGAACATCCCAAGGTAATATGTAAATTCCCTTGATCTTTTTCTAGTTTTTCAACTTTTGCAGCTTCTTCAACAATTCCTGAAAACATATCTTTAAATTTAGTAGGTTTGCATTTCTAAAGATGTAAAGATAAAATTTCCTGTGGATTGCATCAAAAATCTTTTCAATTATGAAAGAAAAAATTTCTCCTCGTATTATATATTTTATTAACGAACATCATGTATTAGGTTTAGTTACTGCTCACAAAGGTATTCCTTGGACAGCTCATTGTTTTTATGTTTGGTTGAATGAAGAATGTGCATTTTTGTTTACTAGTGATGATGATACTCGCCATATTAAAGATGGTATGAAAACGAATTTTGTTGCCGGATCAATTGTTTTGGAAACAAAATCTGTTGGGAAAATCCAAGGGATGCAATTTCAGGGACATATTGAAAAGGTTGAAGGAGAGCTTTATAAAAAATGTAAAATTTCATACATTAAAAAATATCCCTTTGCGGTTCTATCAAAAACTGCCTTATGGCTTGTCAAGCCTACATTTTTTAAAATGACGGACAATCGACTTGGGTTTGGTAAAAAATTGTATTGGGGAGAGGAACGATGAAATTAAATATTCACGACTTGTGGCCGCAATATGAGCTAATAGACAGCGGTGTAGGAAAAAAATTGGAGCGTTTCGGAGATTTAATACTGATTCGTCCCGAAGCATCCGCGAATCATAAACCAGATAAGGGAAGAGCTGAATGGCAACGAACGGCACATGCCGAATTTATCCAAAACGGAAGAACTAGCGGAAATTGGGAGACGATTTCAGCACATTCCGATGAATGGAATTTGCAATTGCCGAATTCCTTAAAAAATCTGAAAATCAAGCTAAAAAAGACCGGATTTAAACATGTAGGCGTTTTTCCTGAACAAATTTTGAATTGGAACTATATTGCTGAAAAAACGGTTCCACCAAATGCACAAATGTTGAATTTATTTGGATATACAGGCATTTCATCACTTGTTGCTTCAGCATTCGGATATGAGGTTTGCCATGTTGATGCACTAAAGCAATTAGTTCATTGGGGAAAATCTATGATGCATGATAATGCTCTGGAAAATATCCGTTGGATTTGCGATGATGCTCCCAGCTTTGTGCAACGCGAAATTCGCCGTGGAAATTTGTATGATTTAATTTTTGCTGATCCTCCCGCTTTCGGCTACGGAAAAGCAAAACGTACATGGAAGATTGAAAAAGACTTGATCCCCTTGTTGGAAGCGTGTAAACAACTGCTGAAAAAAGACGGCGAAATTTCTTTAAGTGTGTACACTGAAAAATTGCAGATAGAAAGCTTAATTGAAACGCTTGTACACTTAGGGTTTACATGTCGCAATTGCATTAAAATTGATGGGGCGGATAGAAATGGTAGTTTTATAGAGCATGGTTATATCTTAAGATTATCAGTTGGTTAACGTGTTCTCCTATTGGTAGGGCTTTATTCTGTTTTTTAATAAACACTACAATATGTCTCGGAAATTGGCATTTGAAAATATAATCTACTTTGTTACATCCCAAAATAGTTTTTTCATAAATTTGTAATGTAAAAAACATATCATCATGAGTTTAAAGTCTCTCAAACAGAAAATTTTAAATTTTACTTTTTTATTGTTTGCCTTATTGTCAATTTTTTATATTCAATCCTGCAATGGGAAAAATGAAACTATAAGAATTGACAATGTAATTTCTCAACCTGATATCGAAGCTGAGGATTCTGTTTTTTCAGTACTTTCTCATTATTATAATGTGAATCCTGATAGTGCTTTAATAATATCCCAGCATTATGAAAAGACCTTAAAGGCAGCAGAAAATTATCGCGGTTTAATACGGCTATATAGTTTTTTGTCGGAATTGTATCAGTATCGAATTAATGATGACGTGTGTGCACTGAATTATATTTCAAAAGCAATGGATTTATTGGCTGAACACCCAAATGTTTATTTTGACAATCCGTTCTTGTTTATAAATGCCGGAAATATCTTGAATAATTATGGAATGTTTCAAGAGGCTATTGATGTGTATAAGCAGATTGAGGATGTAATTGATTTGAAAGAGAGACCTGAGGTTCGTACGCTGATTGATAATAATATCGGTTTGTCTTTTAAAGCGCTTGATATGTGTGACTCTGCCAAAAATTATCATAACAAAGCAATGCATGAAATTGATAAAAGCGATCCTCGGGCGATGCTTATGGAGGTCCAATGCCTGAATTATTTGTCTTCTTTAGCGCTTGATTGTGGACAAAGTGACAGTGTCCCCGTTTTATTTAAACAGTCCGAAGCCTTATTTGCCCAAATCGACAGTTTAAAATCAAATCCGAATAAAGAAATTTTATGGAATGATATCCGCTTAGAATATAGACATTATAGGCTAAGGATTTTAGCTAATATGGGCTTTTATCAAAGTTTAAACGGGAATTTTGAACTTTCGTTAGAATATTACTCGAAAGCACTTGATGAAGCTAAAATGTTTGAACAGGTTAATTGGATACCTGTATTATATGCTGAAATGTCTCAAGTTTATGTGGCAAATGAAGAATACAAAACAGCCTTATCTACAATTAATTTGGCAATTAATGTGTATAGCGAACAAATGACATATAATGATTTATTGATTAAACACTTAAAATATAAGGCTGAAATACTTGTAACGCTAGGGGATACAGATGCTGCTGAGAATATATTACAACAAGCTCAACATTACAATGACAGTCTGGAAATTTATTTGCAATCGGAGGAGGTAATTAGGCAAAAGGTTGAGTTGGCTGTTAAGCCTATTCAATTTTCGATGAAGAAAATTGAATTACAAAAAGACCGCATGTTAGAAACCATGAAAATGCAATTGAAAATTGCTGAGCAAAATAAAAAAATCAGTTTGTTTCGATGGCTGATTATTTCGGGGACACTTTTTATTAGTTTACTAATACTCATTTTTATCGTGTATCGTGCTCGTTCTAAAAAGCGTATCGCTGATTTATCACTTAAAGCTGCAGAAAAAGAAAAGAAATTTATGACTTCTGAATTGCAAAATTTCTCTATGCATTTAGTTCGCAGGAATGACTTTTTACGTGAGATACAAGTTGAGCTTAAATCATTGGTGAAAGATGCAAGCGAAAAAAATAAATCCAAAATAAAAGCATTGAATATGGAAATTATACAAAATTTGCAAAGTGCTCACGGCTCTAAGTTAATTGAAGAAAAAATTAATGAAATTAATACCGGATTTTTGTTCTTACTTGAGGAAAAATTTCCCAATCTGACCGAAAATGATAAAAATTTATGTGCCTTAGTACGAATGAATCTTACCTCAAAAGAAATTGCATCAATTAAAAATATTTCTGAGCGAAGTGTCATTACGGCAAGATACCGTTTACGCCAAAAACTCAATTTGGAAACCAAACAAAACCTCAATGATTTTTTAAGACTGATTTAGCGCGAATTTATTTTTTAGAAAAACAGATGCCAATTTTTTAGGTAACGTTTAGTACTAAGGAGTCTATTGTTGTTTTAAGTCTGTCTTGTTAACCTGTCTTAATTGTTAGTTGCCAATAGGTCAGCGCTTTGTGGATTTGATTGTTTACACTTAAATAGGGTGATTGTCGATGGAGTGTTATTTTGTTTACATGTCATCAATGCTTATGTTTTGACTTAGATTTGTTTTTGCAATATTATTGTCCCGAAACTAAAAATCGGGGACTATGTTTAATAAAATTAGCTTTTTATGTCTGATAATACTTAATTCTGTATTGTCTATTGCACAGACATACAACATGAATGATTCTGGGACAACAGAATCTACTTGTTCAGGTATATTTTATGATCCAGAAGGAATATCAAATTATGTTGACCATGATGGATCTTATACCATGACCTTTCAATCAGCTACGGGGACACAATTGCAATTTGACTTTACTTCCTTTAGTACTAATGAAACAAATGACCATCTTGAAATATATGATGGGCAAACTACAGCGGCAACATTTATTGGAGATTACAGTGAAACAAACAGTCCAGGGATAATTACTTCAACAGGTGAATACCTAACCTTTGTCTGGACAACCGATAATAATCACGATGGAAATGCCGGATGGGAAGCAAGTATTTCATGTGTTCCTGTTCCTGCAAATGATGAATGTGCAAATGCAATAACGCTTCCTTGTGCAACAACTGATCTTGCTGGAACTACAATAAATGCGGTCACTCAAACAAACGGCACCGGATGTAGTTTGGGTTCAAATGGCGCATGGTACACTTTCACAGGTGATGGAGTTGAAACAACAATCTCATCTACTGCTGCTGCCGGTTTTGATCATGAAATGGCAATTGCTAGCGGAAGCTGTGGAGCCTTAAGTTCCGTATCATGTAATGACAGTGACTACGGAGGAGGAACAGAAAGCTATACTTTTACGCCAACGAATGGTACCGATTATTACGTATATATTGCTCATTACAGTAGTAATACAATGGACGATTTTACTATTTCCCGATCTTGTGCTTGTGTTACAAACATGACATTAGCAGCCAATCAGCCGGCAGCATCTAGCCTATGTGCAGGTAGTTTGAAACAAGCGATACAAAGCTTTAGTTTGGATATAGCTGCAGGATGCGATGGAGAGTTGACAAATCTCAATTTCACAACAACAGGTAGCTATCAGCAGCTAGATATCATAAAATATCAATTGTGGTATAATTCATCGAATGATTTGTCCACTGCAAGTCAATTAGGGTTTGATATTTGGTCATCAGGAACTGCCGGGTTGCGCAATTTCTCCTCATTGTCAGGAACGACACTTTCCGCAGGAAACACATATTATTTTTGGATAACGGCTGATTTGTCTGAAACAGCTGTCGATAATAATACAATCGCTGTGAATGCAATTTCGCCTAGCGATATCAATGCCCCACACACAGTGTCAGGGTCTTCAAATGCAGGTGGAATACAAACAATAAGTTATATTATTCCTCCAGGAAGTATAACAAGTAACAGCCCGCAATGTGTAGGTACAGGTGTAACTTTCAACCAAGGAGGCTGTTCTGAAGGAACATGCTATTGGGTTAGCTCTTCGACAGGTACAGAAACATCAAATTCATCCCCCAGTTTTACAAGCGCTACTGCCCAAGGGACTTATGATGTTTGGGTTCGTGCATACGATGGAACGTGTTGGAGCTCATCGGTTACTGCAAGTGGAGATGTTAATGATACACCAAATATGACATCAGACCCATCTGATGCTTCTGTGGAAACCGGTGATAGTTACACATTTTGGGCAAGTGCCGATAATAGTCCGGATAATTACAATTGGGAAGTAAGCACAGATGGAGGTAGCTCGTGGAGTGTGATTTCTGATGACGCAATGTATTCGAACAGCTCTACTTCAAGTTTAGATTTATCGTCCATTACTTTGGATATGGATGGGTACCAATATAGGGCATATGCTCAGAATAATTGCGGTGTAAGTTCAGCTTCAACAGTGGCTACATTGACAGTGAGTTTATGTTTACCCTCATATTTAAGTGGTGGAAGTACAGATAATATTACGCATGTTGTTTTGGGAAGTTTAAATGATATCCCTCCAGTAAATAATTCACCTTATGTCTTTGATCAGACAGCAATACAAAACTCCGTTCCTGATCTTGAACCTAGTGCAACCTATGTGATTGATGTGACCATGGGAACAGAATCAAATCAGTATTCGCGAATATGGATTGATTTTGATCAAAACTCTGTATTTGCTGAAGATGAATCGTTTTCACTTAACACTAATGCTGGAGACTCCGGAACAGCTTCAATCAATTTTACCGTTCCTGCTGATGCTATGCTAGGAACAACATCTTTAAGAATTCGTGGTGGTGATGACAGCTCCATTCCAGCAGGTGCAGCCTGTGGTGCTTCAAATAGTTCATATGGCATGGCACTGGATTATTATGTAAATATTCTGCCTCCATCAAACATGAGTTTTGTATCTTGTACAACAGAACAAAATAACACTGACGATATCTCTATTGGAGCCTTTAATCAAGAAATAATTTGTGTGAAAGTTGTAACAACCGGTGTATTGTCTCCGGTTTCCCTCAGCATAATCAATATTCGTACTGATGGATCAGATGCATACAGTACTGATATTGGGAGTGTAAATGTTTGGTACACTGGGACATCTTCAAGCTTTTCTACAAGTTCTCTTTTTGGAAATATTAGTACTCCTTCTGCTTCTGGTGTCGATATGTCTGTTACAGGTTCACAGGAATTAACTTGTGGTACCAACTATTTTTGGGTGAGTTACGATATTCCTTCAGGAGCAACTGACGGAAACTATGTGGACGCAAAACTCCAAAATCTTATTATTGACGGTGAAACAGAAATGCCCGTTGTTTCAGAACCTGCGGGTAATAGACAACTCATTGATGGTTGTCATTATACGCTAATGCTCATGGATGAATGGGGTGCTTGGAGTGGCAGTAACCTTACTGTGCAAGTTGGTGGGGTTGATCGTCTTACAAATGTGACTCTAAGTTCTGGAACGTCTGAAAGTTTTGACTTTATTGCAGAAACAGGAGAGACAATTACAACAATTTATACTGCAGGAACAAATCCTGAAGACAATTCCTATAAAATTGTGAATCCAAATGATGCATATATCTGCTCAAGTGGTGAGTCGGGAAACATTCCACAAAATATTTCTGTGTTTGCAGATTGTGAATCAGTGAAAGAGTTTACCATGAACGGTGATACTTATCAGAATGGTGATGCATGCTTTATTATCACTGAAGATAAAGCAAGTCAATCTGGTTCTGTTTGGTCCAATTATAAGATTGACATGATAGACGATTTTACCATCGATTTTGATGTTTATCTCGGTGATGATTTTGGTGGAGCAGATGGGCTTGTGTTTGCATTGCAGGGAGATTGTGCATCTTCTGGTGGCGATGGTAGTTCTTTAGGATTTGGAGGTATTAGTAACTCCGTAGGCATTGAGTTTGATACATATGATAATGGATCCAATAATGATTTAAGTAATGACCATTTGGCAATTATCAGCGATGGCAGTACTGACCATTGGGCATCAACAAACCTTGCTGGACCCTATGATGCAGGTGAACTCGAAGATGATGCATGGCACTCTGCTTCAATTTCGTGGGATGTTAGTGCTGAAACCTTGAGTGTCTCTTTGGATGGTTCTCAGGTTTTATCATATACCGGAGATATCATTACCGACCAACTTGCTTCAAGTACACAAGCTTTCTGGGGTTTTACGGGAGGTACAGGGTTATATCATAATTTGCAGAAAGTTTGTGTTAATTCATATCCACAAAATACGACAGAACTTGAGGATATGACAATTTGTAATGGATGTTCTGTAGGTGTTGAAGCAGCAAGTGGCGCAAACTTATATATATGGACGCCTGATGATGGTTCCATATCAAATACAACCGTCTATAATCCAACACTAAGCCCGGATGTTACGACAGAATATACACTAACAATTGAGGATGGATGTGGCAATTTTTTGACAAATAAATTCACCGTTTATGTCGGGATATTACCCGTTGAATTGATAGATTTTAGTGCGAATTGTGAATCAAATTATGTTGATATTTCATGGAGTACAGCGAGCGAAACAAATAGCAGCCATTTTATTTTAGAACGTTCTAATGATATGCTGCATTGGAATCAACTTGCTGAAATTCAGGCTGCTGGGAATTCTTACACCAAAAATGATTACCGTTTCCAGGATAATTTGAATACTAAAATCAGGTACTATCGTTTAACGCAAATTGATTTCGATGGAAATTCAACGGTTTATGATGTAATTGCTGTGAATTGTGCTGCACAGGAGATGGAAATTTCTGTGTATCCAAACCCATGTAAAGACAAGTTTTATGTTAATATTGATGAATATGCTAACACAGTAAGTATTGATTGTTTTAATGCTACTGGAAAATTGGTTTTATCAAAAAGACTTACGAATATTGAACAGACTTACGAAATTGACATTCAAAACCTTCCCTCATCAGTTTATATGCTTGTTATTTACAATGAGACAATACTAAAACGAGTTCAAATTATTAAATTATAACTCATATTAGTCCAAATATGAGAAGGTAGGTCGGGAAATCGGCTTGCCTTTTTGTTTTTATCCTCTTAATTCAAATGAAAGTGAATCGGAACATCAATAAGTTTACCTTTATGAAAATAATCGGGGCGGTCAAATTTATTCTCTGAAATTTGGTAGAGATTATCAAATAAATCATCCCCGGATAAATGTGCTGTCGGAATGCCTTCCAATAGGTTTTGTAAATCTTGCAACTCCTCTTGATTCAACAATATTGAAAGATTTGTCCCTTTTATGGGAATGCGGATTTTTCGGCGGTATAGAGATGATTTATTTAATTCCTCATAATATTCACCGTCAATGCGCTTAATGAAATTTATCAACTTCTTAAATTGAAATAAACTAAGCCGCCATGACAAATTTCCAAATTCAATAATAAATTCGTTTTCCGGTATCTTTCGTAATATTTGACCTTTATCTGTGCTGTATATTCGAGTATCCATAATCTGCTATTTTCTATCTTTATAACAAAATAAGTGCCAGCCTATTCATGCTGACATTTTGAATGGAAATGTGACAGTTTCTGCGGTTTTCTGAATATTTGGCAGATATTTCAACAAGAAATCCTTATTTTTACAAAGAAATTTGAGTCTAGTGAAAACACAAATAAATAAAGCAGCAGAATTAATTCGAAACTCTAATTATACCGTAGGGTTTACCGGTGCCGGGATATCAGTGGAAAGCGGAATTCCTCCCTTTCGAGGAGATGATGGTTTGTGGTCAGAATATGATCCAATGATTTTGGATTTAAACCGCTATTACTATGGTAATGAAGAAAGCTGGCCGGTAATAAAACGTTTGTTTTTTGATTTTTTCGGAAGTGCAAAACCAAACACTGCTCATAAGGTTTTGGCAGAATGGGAAGCAAATGGAATGTTGCAAACTGTTATTACTCAAAACATTGATAATTTACATCAGGAAGCCGGCAGTAAGTCGGTTTATGAATATCATGGGAATTCGCGTCAATTTATTTGTCTTGATTGTGGGAAATACCAGTTGCTAAAAGACATAAAACTAACAAGTACTGCTCCAGTATGTAGTGTGTGCGGGGGATTACTAAAACCCGATTTTATTTTTTTTGGCGAACAAATACCGGAGCCGGCAGCATCGCAATCTGTTAAAGAAGCTAGAAAAGCCGATTTATTTATAATCATCGGAACAAGCGGAGAGATAATACCAGCAAGTAATATTCCATTTCTTGCTAAAAAATCAGGAGCAAAAATTATTGAAATTAATACCGAAGAGGGTCGTTTTACCGATTCAATTACTGATATTTTTTTACAGGGGAAAGCAGGTAGTATACTCCCTGAAATTCAAGAACAGATAAAACAAATGTTATGAAAATTGTATTTTTAGAACCTATTGAAATAACAAATCAACAAGCACGTGAATTTGTTGAGGAATTTAAAAAATCTGGGCATGAACTTATTATTTATCCAGACCGAAATGAAGATTCCCAAATATTGGCACAGCGTGGTGCTGATGCTGATATTATTGTTGTTAGCAATATTCCAATACCAAATACTTTGTTGGAATCGTGGGGGAAATTGAAATATCTCATTGCTGCATTTTCAGGTACTGACCATATCGATTTAGCCTATTGCAAATCTCAAGGCATACAAGTTAGTAATGCAGCTGGATATTCTAATGAATCGGTTGCTGAATTGTCAGTAGGAATGTGTGTAAGTTTGCTCCGAGATATTCCTGCTGCTGCTGCTCAAACCCGTGATTTGAAAGGGCGAAATGGTTTAATGGGAACAGAACTTAGCGGAAAAACCGTCGGATTAATTGGAACAGGGCAAATTGGAACGGTTGCTGCTCGTATATTTTCTGGGTTTGGCTGTAACGTACTAGGTTATAATCGCAGTCAAGCGGATGGAGCATACTGGAAATACGCCAATTTGGATGAAATTATTGAAACTGCCGATGTCATCAGTTTGTATGTCCCCTTAACGGATGAAACCAAAGGAATGCTTGGCAAAATAGAATTCCAGCGTATGAAATCTAATGCTATATTAATAAATTGTGCCCGTGGCTTGGTTGTTGATATGCCTGCATTAAAAATAGCGCTTGAAGAAAAGCAAATTGCAGGTGCGGCATTTGATATTTATGAAGTGGAACCACCTTTGCCGGAAAATCATCCATTATTGCATGCCCCTAATTGTTTGTTAATGCCGCATATCGCTTATGCAACCCATGAAGCAATGCAAAAACGGATAAATATCGTTTTTGAAAATATTCAAGCATATTTGCAGGGGAATATCCTACGCGAAGTAAAGAATTAATTAAGAATAAACTTCTTATTGCTGATTTAGAAATTCATCCAAATCTTCTTTGCTTGAGCTGAATTCAAACACATCTTTAACTTTGTAATAGTTTGATTTATCAGTAACGTAAGGAAATGCATATTTGGCTAAATCCTGTTTTGAACTCTCGTAACTGAAGCAATTTAAAATACGAATAATTTGCTCGGTACGAAAACACTTTTTTAGCTTTATAATTTGCTGTGCATTGCTGACACGTGTGCTTTCAAAGTTTTCTTCTTTTAATACAGCAATGATTTCATCCATTTCACGTGCTGGTACAAAACACTCACTGTTTGGGTTCTCTACAATACCAGGTTTCTGATCTACTGCATGATTTTCAATAATGGGTTTTGGTTTTTCAGTATTTGCCGGTTCATGAAGCATTAAGATTTTCTGTTTGTAATAATCGGTTTCAAGCATTTGTCTTACAAACAAAAAATTATCAATATCATAAATGTAATCATGTGCGCCGGAAAACCATTTGTAACGAATGCTTTCATCATCTATATGGCTTGCTAATTTCATAATTTGAGTTACACTCATACAATATTTTTCAGAAAATTGTAGTGCATTATTCAGTTTGCCATTTGGACTTTTTACATTGCGTATTTGTTGCTCGATAATTGCAAACTGTTTGCTGTTAATTGGTTCACTGCAATTAGCATTTATACTGCCTGAATACGTTAAAGCATTCGGGAATTTAATTGGATCTTTTATATTGACAGGATCTTTATTTAACTCAATCTGAGTATTTGTTACCTCGGGCTTAGGTTTCTTTTTCATGTTTTTTGCATCATAAAAGCGAAATGCAGTACTTTGCAATTCAAAGCTGTCCATAATCGAATAATAATCATTAGGATTAACAGCCCGCTCGAAAGCTTTTAAACTGAATTGTAGTTTGGTTTTATCATTCGGCAGCATGGTGGATATTTCTTTAATTTGGCGACAGGTGAAATTTTTACTTACAGCAAGTGCCATAGACATTTTTACCTTTCCTGCTGGACTTTTTATCATTTGAATACGTTCCAGATAAACTTCAAATTCATCTTGTTCCACAGGAGCGGGAATACGATCAACCTGTGCCATGCTGATTAAATAAAGTCCGCTTAAAATAAATAGTAGTGCAATTTTTTTCATTATTATTTTTTTCAGTTTTAAATCAAATTTTATACCAACAATTAATAATGTGAGTAAATCGGACTTTATGGACAGACTCTAAATAATATCTAAATACAAATTATTAATGTTCAAAACTATGCTATTTGCTCCAGCCATCTCTGATTTAGCTATTAATGATTCAAGATTTTTCATTATTGTTTTAATTTTATCATTTTTCATTCAATATTTGAAATTTATTAAAACATTTATTGATATATTAATTTAAGAATGGACTACTAGTTAGCGCATGACCGCTACAACACAAGTCCGTTTCTCTTGTTGACGATTTCCTTGCAAATCATAATAGTCTAATAAAACAATATATATTCCGGCACCGGGATGCTGATTATTATTATCTAATCCGTCCCATTGAATAGTGCCTTCTGCCGCCAGTAATTCATTTTCAGTTACATTCCTGATTAAATGTCCGGCAGCATCATATATTGTGACACTTAAAACAACACCGGAATTTTCCAAGATATAATGGATATTCAAATAATCTTGATATCCGTCATTGTCTGGGCTAATACTTTCCGGACTCAATTCAAAAGCATTTTCATATTCACCATACGGACGATATTGCGAGTTTTTATAAGTCGGGGTGCCAAAGCCTACTGATTCTGCTGCCGAATGCCAATTGTTTTCATCGGCAGCCGATTGGTCGTAGTCAATACGCTCCAGTGCAACGCCTTTAACTTCACGCAATAATTGAAAATGCCAATCTTCATGATAATACATTTCATCAATTATCTGAAGGTTACGAGTGCAAAGCACTGCCCTTCCCGAAGTGTTTGTGTAAGATGGTAAGTCTTCAATTTCCAATAAAAGTTGTGGGTTTTCACAATAATAAGCGCTTTCCACAGCGGCGATGTCTTCAGAAATTACCACATGATCTCCTGGGAAAATCATGAATCCGGTTTCCGTAATCGAATTGACTTTGTCAATTATTAAGGAATCATCGCGGGTTGCAATGCGTAAATCTGAAAGATTAATGAATTTTTCAGAACGATTGTACAATTCCACATAATCACTACCTCCTGCAAGGGGGTTAAATAAAATTTCATTAATTATAATGTCCTTTGGTTCAACAGTATCCGGCAATGCAAAGATGGTGTTTATGCTTCCTCCAATTTGGTTTCCGACACAATCGGTAATGCTATCTGTCATGGTGAGAACATACACTGTATGTGCTTCAAATTCTGTTGAGAAAATCAATTCAAGTGCATCTAATCGATTGGGCATTCGTTCTGCAGTAATTGGTGTGCCAATGCTGTTATTGACATTAAATTTTGTTGGATTTGCTTGAAATTCAGGATGCAATGCTTCATTAAAATAAACCCTTAAAGTATCTGGTGCATGAACAATTGCACGCATTATTTCGGGTGCATCTTCGTCTGAAACATTTGCAATAACAGAGTTTTCTTGTCCGGGTGTACCACCAGTTTCGGATACTGATTCTGCCCAATTTTCACCACCTGCACAAGGATTATTCAGATCTTTCATTTCTAATGACCAGCCGCCTTCTTGTTTGGTTGGGCTTTGATACCAGTTTTCACTGTAATTGACAAAATGAATCAATGTGCCTTCCGGATTAACGAGTTGCAACTCGCCATATGCATTGGTAAGGCTTGGTAAATCAGTTACACCATAAACATTTTCTATGCCTGAAAAATCATCCACATAATCGCGATTTGTTAAGCAGACATATCCGTTTACCGGGATTTCAATTGCAGGTAATTCAATTTCAGTGCTACCGCGTGAAAATTTCCATCCTGCAAGATTTACAGGATATTCAGCATGGTTATAAAATTCCACATATTCTGCATCTGGTAAATAGACCTGTGGACTTGGATCAGCCATTATTTCTGTGATTAATACATCAAAATGTGTGGCGATGTAATTGATGAATGTAATTTCCGTGTTGGGCATTACATTTTCACATAAATCTGCAATGTTTTGAATTGTTAGTGTATAAGAAATATCCTCTAAAAAACCGGCTATAAATTGCAATCGGATAGCACGTGGATCCTCTTCATTTTGTGTTATTAAAATTGGTTCGCCGAAATCAGGAGTTAAATAAAAATTTGAATAATCGAAAAGTGTATTCGTATCAGGTACTTCACTAAAATTAAGCGTAATTTCATTTGCACTTGAAAGCTCCCATGACAAAATTTCCGGGGCTTCAGTATCAATATTTTCTCCAAAAATGGAGTTTTGAGCCCCAGGGGTTCCTCCGTCGAGGCTTTCACTAGCCGCCCAATTGTTCATCCCACTGCAAGTATTATTCGGGTCAATGCGTTCAATACTCCATCCGCCATCATCTTTGTTGGGATCTTGATACCATTCATCCGTATAGGTAACTGAGGTAATTAAATTATCCTCATCATCAAATAATTGAACGCTGGTTCCGTCATTTGATAGGAAATATGTTGAAAAATCTAATCCTACCGCATTTCCAAAGGCTGCATATTCGTCATACATGTCTTCATCGCATACAATGAGATAGCTATTTGCTGGAATAGTTGACAGAGGAAATGTTTTTTCGGTGGTTCCAATTTGTATTTTCCAACCAGTAAGTTCAATGGGTAAGTTACGGCGGTTAAAAATCTCTAAATATTCATTATCTGGTAAGCCAACTGTTGGGCTTGGATCGGGCATGAGTTCATTGATTATGATATCTTCGGGATCAATAATAACAATTGCAAATGAAAAACTTCCTGATTCAATTAGATTGCCAGCCAAATCTTTTAAATCTTGATAAAGCACAGTGTATTCTTGATTGGGAGAAAATGCTTCATTAATGCTCATTACAATTTTATCAGGACCTCCTGCAACAAATGCCAATGCATCTGGATTTCCAACTCCTCCACTAATTTGGTAATTCATCGGATCTAAGCTGCTTGTAGCATCCATAGGTTCAGAGAAATTTATTTGTATTGCTGTATCATTCA
>JAYEFQ010000158.1:0-7951 GCA_034658655.1 Bacteroidota bacterium | reverse complement strand
GATGGCTGTGAATGCTGAATTGCTCAAATAAAATCAAGGATGGCGCTTTAGTCGTCCACATCCTTGACTTTTATAGCAATTCAGCAGAGCGGGTATGGCGATTGGTGCTGCCTTGATTTTTTTGTTTGCTTTTTTCATCTAAGGAAAAAAGTAAAGGAGAAATTAATAATTATTGTCCTTTTAATTACTAAATAAAATATGAAAAAAGAGATAACTTCTTAATAACCAGCTGTAATGTCCTTGTTTAATGTTTTCATGCACGAAATAGGAAGTAAAAGAATCTGTCAAAAATTGAGCGTATTTTTTTAGATATTCTCAACAGGCTATGAACAATTTTTGAAGGTGGTAGAAATAAACTATCTACGTCGTCGATTTTGAATAGAATATTTCAGGGGAATCCCGTATCGTATGCCAATTTGTATGCCGTGAGCAAGCATTTTTGGTTTAATGCCTCCTGCAATATTATCATATATAAATAATTTAGTAATGTCACGTTGATAGCTGTATTCTGCAAATAGCGCAATGTTTGATTTTGGGAAATATTCTATGCCTCCGCCGGCAATTAAACTAAGTGAAAAATTTGGATGATCTTGTTTTACATCTTTGATATAATCTTCCGGATTTCCAGTGAAATTCTGAATTGTATCAAAATTTGCGCGTCGTTGGGCAGAAAGTAAGATGTTAGCTTGAAAGCCGATATTAACATAAACATTAATTTTCTGACCAAAATTATACCTTGCTTTTATTGGTATGCTTAAATAATTTAAAGAATAAACGGCGGGTGCATAGCCCAATAATTCTAAGGTTTCATTGTAATAGGGGACATCATCGTCAATTTGAAATTTTCGGGATTGAATCATAAATCCGGCACTAAAGCCAAATTCTTGTGAGGCTTTTAAATAGGTTTGTACAGAAAAAGCAGTTCCGAATTGCGGATTTAATCGCGAACCATATATATTATTAAACAAGCTTGTGTGGATTAAACCACCACTTGCTGAAAGGTAAACGGTTGAGTCTGATCGTCGTTCCCAAGCGCTAAGTGTTTGAAAATGCATGATAAAAAGTAATGCGAATGCTGCATATTTAAAGTATTTCACTATCCACTGTACCATCTTTAAACCAGGTTTTAATTGTCTCTCCTTTATTCAATGATTTTATACTGTCAATTCGTTTCCCATTTTTTGTTGTCAGGCTGTATCCTTTTTCTAATAAGCGTTTTGGATCGTTTGATAAGATATACTGTTCCAATTTATCGAGTTGGATGTTTTGTGAGTTGATAAACCCTCTATTAGCTGATTGTAAGCGATTTATTTGGTTGTTTAGATTGTGGTTTTCAGATTTGAAAAGCGCATTCAAATTGCTTTTTATTCTGTATTCGAGTTGATTAACTCGACTTGCTTTTTCCACAAGATTATTTCGAATTGAACGATGCAATCTGCTTGCAAGAAAATTTAATTGATTTGATTGATTCGCAAGCGCGCGCCTTACCGTTGGAATAAATATTGTATTGATTCGATTCAGCTTGTCTTCTTGATTTTCAATATAAAGTCGTGTGACATTTAAGAGTCGATTCAGCTCATAATCTAAGCTTTCTTCTAATCCTTCTGTGTGTTCCAAAATAAATTCGGCCACAGCAGTTGGGGTTTTTAGATGTTTAAAAGCCACTAAATCAACAACTGATGCATCACGTTCATGTCCTATTCCTGAAAGCACAGGAATTGGAAATTGCGCAATATTTGATGCAATTTCGAAATTGTCGAAAGCTGCTAAATCGGTTCGTGAACCACCACCACGGATAATGATGACGACATCATAATCGATTTCAGCATTATAAATGGCTTCAAGTGCTTTAATGACAGTTTTTTCTGTGTCAACTCCCTGCATCGCCGCTTTAAAAAGGTGTAATTTAAAATCGTAATGCTTTGAGTTTGTTTCCATTTGTGCAACAAAATCTCCGAACCCTGCCGCAGTATCAGATGAAATAACAGCAATGTTTTGAATTAAAAGCGGTGGATCAAGGGTTTTGTTCATCTCCATAATTCCGGCATCTTCCAATTGTTGTATGATTTCTCTGCGCCTACGTTCAATATCGCCGAGGGTGTAAGTCGGATCAATGTCAATAATTTGCAAACTCAATCCGTAAAGTTCATGATAATCGACGGTAACTTTTACCATGACTTTTATTCCGGCTTTCATGCTTTCACCGCTACCGGATTGAAAATAAGCACTGAGCATTCGATATCGGCTTGCCCAAATAATTCCACGGGCTTTTGCTTTTATCTTGTCGCCATTTTTATCTTTTTCCACCAAGCTGAGATAGCAGTGTCCTCGATA
The DNA here is from genome assembly GCA_034658655.1 of Bacteroidota bacterium. GTDB lineage: Bacteria > Bacteroidota > Bacteroidia > Bacteroidales > ML635J-15 > JAQIBY01. The sequence continues at coordinate 5,617 of JAYEFQ010000158.1, read as the reverse complement.
ATTGACATTGAAATCACTAATTTCCGCAATTACCCAGTAATGCATTTCCAGTTCATTTCGTACTGCATGCTGAATATTGCGTTGTAATTCGAGTAAACTTATTGGCTGTTCTGCCATGCTTTATTGTTTTACAAATGCTTTAGTGTGTACCATATTTTGTGTTAATATTCTCAATATATACATTCCTTTTGGAAGGTTTGCAACATCATTGATATTTAGCGTGTTATACGATGTACGATACACCGGATGTGCTTGTTTATACACAATTTGTCCTTGCATATTGACAATGGAAATTTCAAGTTTTTGTGTGTCAACGGAGTAAAATTCAATTTGTAGAACATTTGAGCATGGATTTGGATACAGATTTGTTAGCATTTCATCTCCAAAAGAGGTATAATTGATGTTTTTGAGTGCTAAATTTGCGGAGGCAAAATCGGGAATCCCATATCCTAGGTATTGGTCAGGATTTTCGTATTGACTGCTACTTTCTTGTATGGCACGAAGTATTTCCATATTACTCATTTGCGGATTTGCCTGCCATAAACATGCCGTGAGACCAGATGCAATGGGAGTGGAGAAGGATGTGCCGTTTCCACTTTCAAATTGTCCGTCACCACCTTGAAACCAAGTTGCTTCGCCTTGGGCTACAATGTCGGGTTTTACTCGACCATCAGCTGAATATCCGATGGATGAGAATGATGCATATTCCCCTTCGTTATTGGTTGCTCCGATTGTTAAAATGCTATCAGCATCTGCAGGAGTTGAAATTTTGGGATTTGTATCATTTCCACTGTTTCCTGCTGCTGTTAACACTAAAATTCCTCGTGATGCTGCAATCGTGGCTGCAATTGAAATGGGCGCAGTTCTGCCATCTAAATCATCATTTGAATATGACCAAATTTCGTTGTCGTATTCGGTATATCCAAGTGAAACACTGATTATGTCTGCGCCAACACTATCTGCATATTCTGCTGCGGCAATCCAATTATATTCTTCAATAAGTTGTTCGGATGCTGCATCTTCAGTACGAAGCAACAAGTAATTGGCATCAGGTGCGCTACCGACTAAACTGTCTTCTTCTCTTGCAGCAAGAATTGAGAGCACTGCTCTTCCATGATTGTGATGCGCATAAACATCATTATCTCCGTCCACAAAATCGCGTGTATCAATAACACGGTTTTCATTTAGCAATGCCTGAAAACTTGAAAGCGAGGGAACACCTAGGAATCCTGAGTCTAAAACGGCAATCAGCATATTTTGTCCGGTATAGCCTTGATTGTGTAAAATATGTCCGTTTAACATGCTGATTTGATTTTCACTATATCCGTAATTCAACGCGTTTTCTTTTGTAGCTTTCGCCGATTTTGGATATTCAATTAGCTCTCGAATAATGAATTTTTCGGAAATAAATTCCACATTTTCTATCGTGTCAATAAGTTCTGTATCAGCAGATTGAATTGCTGCTCCGTTTAGCCATTTTGAGGTGTATCGAATGTTAATTCCCATGTTTGATAGGGAGTCGAGATAAAAAATTGATACCGGAAGGTCTTTGTAGTCTATGCTGATGTTTTGATTTGTGCGGCGATCAAGTGATTTTTGACTTAGGAACTGATCGGGCTGAGACAATTCATAATTATTGTTTGCTTTATCGGTGAATTGAATCCAGTAAACATCTGCATTCTCTTGCGCAAACATACTGCTGGCAAATAGTAAAAGGGATATGGTAATAATACTAATTTTCATAATTTGTTTCTCTTTCTCGTTCAATAAAAGTTTGTTTGTAAATTGTGCCTGTTGTTATACGCTCTTCTAATGGTACTCCAGGCTCAATTTCTTGTGAGTTTATGTAGGTTATTTCTTTATATATTAAACCTGTGTCGCGTGCATATCGTTCAAGCGCATAGTTCTTATGAATCAGTGATGAGTCTGCTTCGTGGATAACCGTTAGGACTGAGTCATATGATTGTCCGTTAAGCATAAAGCTTTCATCCAAATTTGTAATTTCATAATCATTCGCATCGAGCGTGTTATAAGCATTTCCATCCCATGTTTTGTTTATGGCAAGAGCAAAAATCATTTTAACATAGCGGATATTTTCTTCGGTAACAAAAAGCCGATAATCATTGTACTGAACTGACCAAACATCAGACACATCCCAGGATTGATTTGCATTTTCTCGTTTGTATCTAAGTAGGAGATAGGTTGTGGTGCCTAAATCATCCTGATACGAACCGCCAATTAACTCTTTTAGTTGGTATTTAGCTGTGTCATAGATATTTGATGGCTCGTCGATAATGATTTCAGTAACCTCATAAAGATTGTATGCCCCAGATTCTAAGGGATAATAACCTCTGTCCAAGCTTGCGAAAAAGGTTTCGTTTTCCTTAGTACAAGCGAAAATAATTATAATTATGCTAAGTATTCCAAACAGTTTTTTCATTGCAGGAAATTTTTATAAATATACACATTATTCTGCAATTATACCACCTCCAATTACATCATCTCCATCGTAAATGATACAGGATTGTCCTTTAGTTACAGCAAAAACCTCTTGATTGAGGCTTAGATAGTATCCTTGTTCGTCTTTATTAATCGTTCCGGGGACGGCAGGGGAGTTGTACCTGATTTTTGCTTCAATTTCCAGATTTGTAGGTGGTTCGGGAAATTTAATCCAGTTTGTATTTGTTAAGCGTACAGTTTTGCAGGCTAATTGATCGTAATCTCCAAGTACAATTTCATTTTTCTTCGCATCAATGGACAGAACATAGGCAGGTTTTCCGAGTGCAATGTTTAATCCTTTTCGTTGTCCGATGGTATAATAGGGGTAGCCTTTATGTTGTCCGAGAATTTTTCTGTCTGTATTTACAAAATTTCCTGGTTTGATTTTTTTCTCAATATCTTTAACATATTCATTTAGGAAATTTCGGTAATCATTGTCTCGAACAAAGCATATTTCTTGCGATTCGCGCTTTTCTGCAATGCGTATAAAGCCATTTTCTTTTGCAATTTCACGTACTTTGTCTTTTGTCAGTTCTCCCAAAGGGAAAATTGTATGTTTGAGCTGTTTCTGCGTGAGTGTCCAAAGAAAATAGGATTGATCTTTTTTTGTGTCAGCGCCTTTCATCAGAATAAAACGTCCGTTTTCTTCACGGATGCGTGCATAATGCCCAGTTGCATAATAATCACAGCCTCGTTCTTTCATTTCATCAAGCAGTAATCCCCATTTGATGTGTGTGTTGCAGACAACACAGGGATTTGGTGTTTTTCCCAGCATGTATTCATTGACGAAATTTTTAATGACATAATGCTCAAATTCATTTCGGATATCGATGATTTCGTGAGGAAAATTTAATTTTTGTGCAAGCTCTCTGGCTTCGAGTAAACTTTCTGCATCGCAGCATCCTTTTTCCTTTTCGTCGCATGATGCAAAATCAGTTTCCCACATTTTGAAAGTGATGCCTTGTATTTTATATGCTTGGTTTTTTAATAAAATGGCAGAAACTGAGCTGTCAGTTCCACCACTCATTGCCAATAATAATTTTTTCATAATTGTTGTTTAGTGGCGGCGGAAATATTCAAGTGGATTATCGAGATAATCTTCTGGATTTGTAAATTTATCTTGGTTTTCTTTTGCCCATTCTGCCTTTTCCCAGAATTCATTTTCAAGGCTATCTCTATCTGTACGAACGCCTGCACGATATTCAACGGTGTCAAATTTTCCGTCTTGATTTGAAACTAACCAATCTCCTTCTTTACGATTGTCTTGGTAATATCCCTTTTCATCTAAGCTGCCATTGGGATAGTAAACTTTAAATTTGCCGTGTTTTTTGCCGTTTTCGTAAAATCCTTTTTCACGGACGTTTCCATTGTCAAAATAAAAGGTGTATTCTCCTTGTTTAACACCGTTTTCGTAATAAATTTCCGTGAGTTTTTTACCGTTTTTATAGTAGGCTGTTTCTAGTCCCTCGACTATATCTTTATTGTAGTTGGTCTCTTTTTGTCTTTCTCCACCAGCGTAATGAAAAATCCATTTGCCATGTCGTTCTTTTTTGGCATTGTAACTGCCACGAGCACCAAGGTTGCCGTTCTCCCAGTGTATTTCAATAATTGAGCTGCCATCATCATTAAATTCTTGCATGGCTTTGATTTTTCCGTTTGGATGATAATGTTTAAACACGCCTTGTGGTTCATTATTGATGAAAAATCCGCTATAGCGAATGTACTTATTGTCATCATCGTAATATTTTATCCACTTCCCCTGTTTGTTTCCACTAATGTCAGTGTAATTCAATACAGAATCTTCTCCTTGAGTTGTTTGTCCAAAACTCAGATTTACAGTGAATATGATTATTGCGATGAGATACAGTGTTTTTTGCATAATGCGATATTTATTTATTAAACCGATATTAAACCATTTTATTGTAGCAAATTCAATGCCACGGCAAAGATAGAAAATTCTTGAGCAAATTTAATATTACCTTCCTCAATTCTAATTTATCTAAAGTCCTTTTAAGCTTGTTGTTTAGCATTGTCATTGAGTTTATTGATGAGTTCAAAACTATCAATTTTTATTTTTGAAAAAGCGAACCATCGTTTCCCGAGGTCTTTTAATGATGCTCCAATGTGATAAACTATTTCATTATCAATGATTAAAACCCTGTCATGTGATTTTGCAAAAGTTTTAATGTCAATTTTTGGGTATTGTTGATTATGCTTTTTGATGTTTAGTTTAAGTTGTTTGCTTATGTATTTCGTGTAAATAAAGGCGTCCACAGCTTTGTTCCGCTTTGACAGTAAGGTTAAAACTGATTCGTCAATGTAATTATCAATCAGGATAATGGTTTTTTTTGCAGATTTTATTAATTCTGAAATAAACGCATAAGCATCAAATGTTTGACCATCATAAAAGATACCCTATAATCTTTACCATCGCTAGCAGTTGTCGCAAATTTTGCGACAACTGAAGTGTCTTTTAATTCTTCGTTTAATGCATTGAACGAATTAATAGGTTGGTCAAAATTAAATTTATAAATAGTAGTAACTATGTCAATAATGGTTTTTACTCGTTTTTTCGATATCAGAGCTGTCATTTGTTTTGTCCACACGCTGTTGTAAATATCATGATAAGTGTATGGATAAAATAAATAGTTTCATTTTTCTTATTTTAATTTTTCAAATAAGTGGCTGTTAAGAAAGTTTACTAATAGCTGTATTTATTTCTTTTCGATTAGTTTCAGTATCGTAAAGAACTTTTATAAGATGATATTTTCCGTCTGCATGACTTTCTTGCAGTATTAAAATATGAGTGCTGTTGATTTCAATATTTTCCTCATTTACAGGGATATAAGTAATATAATCAACTTCAAATATTTCATCAATTTTTCCTGAAATAGTTTCTGTTACATTAAATTTCTGATAATATTAACCGGTTACGACAATTATTTGTCCGGGTTCGACATGGTCTTCTACGGCAATACACTTTACTACTATTGGTTCTTTATATTTAATTTTTTGTGTTTCGGAAATCGGAATAATCATAGACTTTTTTACGGCTTCTACTATTGTTGTTTCATTTCCTGGTAATTTAGTATTTGTATTGGCTGGTTTTTTCTCAATT
>JAYEFQ010000157.1:0-29821 GCA_034658655.1 Bacteroidota bacterium | reverse complement strand
GCACTGGAACATACGTGAGAAAGTTAAACCATGAGTAAAATAAGATTGCGAATTAACGTCCCGAAAGCTTTCTGCATAAGAACTTGCGAACATATAAGTTTGTTGATTCTGTTGTCCCAATTTTGTATTTTATCGAAAAAAATCTCTATCTTTCGTGAGAAAACAAGTAAACTCGTTTATAAATGCTTAACAATTAATTACAAATGCCTATCACACGGATAGTAAAGATTGATTATTAGGCGTTTGTGCATGGAGTGTTTTTATACGCGAGTTAGGCTTCATATGAAGAAAGATTTCCGAACGATAAAAAAATGAACTAAATTTGTAATTTGAAAAACTGATAAGGATTTAATATGGTATATTTTGATAAAATAAGAGAATTAACAAAACATATACCTACAACAATTGTAGATTTTTCTGAACAAAGAGATAGAACATTACCACCAACACAAGCATCTTCAAATTTCATTACCAATAAAGAACAAGGTGATTGGGCAGAAGATTTGATTTTTAGAGCAATTAATGAAACTTCTAAAAACTATGTTGCCGTTAGATATGGAAAATCAGATGATTTAATTGCTGGAGAAAAAGGATTTGATGAATTTTATAATGATTTTCAAGATGAATTAGACACAATTGGGAAAAGACCAGATTTATTAATATTTGCAAAGAATGACTTTGATAGTGAACTTGGTTTTGATATTAGTAAAATTGCTCATAGTGAAATAACAGAATATGTAAAAAAAGCAATTGCTGGTTTAGAAATCCGTTCAAGTGCATTTCTCATTGATAAATATGAGAATGAAATGCAAAATAGGACAATCACACATTTAGACAAAGCAATTGAAATTAGAGATAAAATACTAAGTGAATATTTTGAGATATTAGAACATCCAAAAAAGAAACACTTCATTGAAATCTTGAAAGGAATAAATGAAGATACTATTTATGCGGTAAGTTTTAGAAGACCAAGTTGGAATTCAACAAATGAATTACAAGAATTAACAGCCTTATTTAAAGAATTAAAAGAAAATATCACAATAGTTCAAAAACGTGATTATTTAAGCATAACACCAAAAGTTGAGGATTTGAAAGTAGTTTATAAATGGACAGAAACTTTCAATGTACCACATTACTACTTTCAAGTGTTTTTTGATAAATCTTATGGAATATCATTTGAAAATATTTTATCACTTATTACTGAAACTGAAAAAGAGGGAGAGTTTTATGAAATTAGCAAAGACATAAAAAATCAGAATAAAACAACTATTAAAATAAATACGCGAAAAACCGAGCAAATTGCATACAAAATAGAAGAACCTGAACATAATAGTGTCAGAAGAGAAATGGGAAGAGGACGACTTTTGTTTTATGTGACCTTTGACAAGGGAACTGCTTACTTAGATATTGATAAACTAAAATCATTATTAAATATCGAAAATTTTTAAAATGATTTTAGAAAAGGAATATAAAAAACAAACGAGTTTAATACATCGCAAAAAATTTGCTCAGTTTTTTACGCCTGAACCTGTTGCAAAAATAATGATTGATTGGATTTTGGATAAGCCCGAAATTCAAACATTACTTGAACCAGCCTTCGGTTTAGGAGTTTTTTCAAGGCTAATTTTAGAACAAAAAAAAGATATTGATATAACAAGTTTTGATGTTGACCCTGTTATCTTTGAAATTGCGAAACAAAATTTCAATAACTTTTCAAACATAAATTACTTCTTAGAAGATTATCTTTTCAATGACTGGAATAATAAATATGATTCAATTATTTGTAATCCACCATATTTTAAATTTCACAACTATGAAAACAAAAAAACATTAGAGGAAATAAAAAAAAGATTAAAGATTAATCTTAGTGGCTTTACAAATATTTATACATTATTCTTGTTAAAATCAATTTATCAACTTAAAGAAAATGGACGTGCTGCATATATTATCCCGTCTGAATTCTTAAATTCTGATTATGGCAAATTGGTTAAAAAATATTTAATAAAATCACAAACCTTAAAACATATTGTTCTTTTTAATTTTGAAGAAAACGTTTTTGATGATGCTTTAACTACAAGTGCAATTATTTTACTTGAAAAAAGTAATTTTATTGATAAAATTTCATTTTCAAACATCAAAGACCTTGAAGAATTAAAAGCATATCCGAATGTTCCCACATTTGAATATGAAGTAGAAAAATTAAATCCAAACATAAAATGGCGAACATATTACAGTGAACAAAATAATAAAAAATATAAAAATTTAATACCTTTCATAAATGTTGCAAAAGTTGTTAGAGGTATTGCAACTGGTGCAAATGATTATTTTACATTTAATCAAAGTAAGGCAGGGAAATACAATATTAGCAATGATTGTTTATTGCCTTGTATCACAAAATCAAAAGATGTAACATTACCATTTTTCACAAAAGAGACTTTTAAAAACTTAATAAAAAAAGATGCAAATGTTTATTTGATAAATGCTTGTGTAAACGAAACTGATATAAATATTCAGAAATACATTGAGCTTGGAGTGAAAAAAGAAGTTAATAAGAAATATTTGACATCGAAAAGAACGCCTTGGTATTCTTTGGAAAATCGTCCACCATCGCCAATTTGGGTAGGAGTGTTCAATAGAAATGGACTGAAATTTATTCGCAACGAAGCAAATGTTAGCAATTTGACTACTTTTCATTGTATTTACCCTAACTCGAATCTCTTTTATAAAATAAATATTGATTTATTATTTGCTTATTTGTTAACAGATGTCGCAAACCAAATATTCAGTGATAATAGACGAGAATATGGAGATGGATTAAAGAAATTTGAACCCAATGATTTGAATAATGCTCTGATGCTAGACCTATCAAAATTAGATGGCGAAACCGAAAATGAGATTATTAATTTATATATTGATTATAGAAGTTCGATTAATAATAACGAGCCTAATGAAAAATGTATTAATGAGATAAATGACATATTTAAAAGGAAATACGAAGCCTAATATATAGGGATATGAGCGGTGCGCCATCCGAAAGTTTTCGGATGAAAGTTTTCGGATGAAAGTTTTCGGATGAAAGTTTTCGGATTGATGTTTCGGAAACATAGTGAATATTCCTCCCGGAATGTAGCAGGGACAGGCTGGTTGAACTAAATCCTTTTGCCGGAGCTATGCACTTTAAGATAGATTTGTTGGTTTTTATTAAGGTATTGTTACAAAATAACCTGAACATTTAATATTTAGTTGCGTTCTAGCGTATAATATTCAATATTATTATTACCAATTCTAACAAATTGATTATCTGAATTATGCCGATGATGTTCAATGTAATTTGCATAATTTTGGCTGCATTTCGATGCTTTGACGCAGCTCAGCACATCGCTGGGCTCAATACGGTGCACTTGGCATAGCCAATAAAAACTCACGGATGTGTGTTTCTACAGGCTCTGCCCTCGTTGGCACAAAATTTTAGGAACGGTAGTGAACTGGAATTACACACCTGCCTGCCTGCCTGCCGCCAGGATTGAACACATATCGGTATAAGCTCGTTCTTTTTGCTTCGTTATAAAAACTTTGTAACTACTCAGTGCTAAAATTAAAAACATTAACTATTCAAACGCATTTGAAACGATAGCACGATAATACGCCACATGGCGGATGCTACATCGGCATTATACCGGCATTTTGATTTTAAAGTGGTATTATTTTTGTTCTTTTACAACTTGAAAATACTACGAATAGCGAGCTATTTTAACGGATTTTCAAGGAAGCTAAAAGGGCAAAGGAAAGAATTTAAATCGGCAAGTTATTTCGGAACAATCACTTAAGTCACTTGTTTAAGAATTACTGTGACAAAACAATTATTTCTTCCTGAAAAATAGCTTTAACGGAACGCCCGTAAAATTGTATTTTTTACGTAATTGGTTTTCCAAATACCTACGGTAGGGTTCTTTAATTTCTTTTGGAAAATTCGTGAAAAATGCAAATGCAGGAGCATGTGTCGGTAATTGCGATGCATATTTTATTTTAATATATGCCCCGCGTACTGCCGGCGGATGATATGCTTCTACTGCTTCTTGAACCATGCGATTAAGCTGGCCGGTGCCGATGCGGCGAATTCGGTTTTCATTTACGTCAATTGCTGTTTGCAATACTTTGTGAATACGTTGTTTGTTTAATACCGATGTGAAAATAATCGGAACATCAATAAAAGGAGCAAGGCGTTCATGAATTGTTTTTGTGTATTCTTTAATGGTATTGGACTCTTTTTCAACTAAATCCCATTTGTTGACAACAATGACAATGCCTTTTGAATTACGTTGCGCTAATCGGAAAATGTTCATATCCTGAGCTTCCATCCCGTTTTGAGCATCAATCATCAAAATACATACATCTGAACTTTCAATGGAGCGAATTGCACGCATTACCGAGTAAAATTCTAGGTTTTCGTGCACTCTGTCTTTCCGTCGCAAGCCGGCTGTGTCGGTTAAAATAAAATCAAATCCGTATTTCGTATATTGTGAGTCAACGGAGTCTCGTGTTGTCCCTGCGATATCTGTAACAAGATTCCTCTCTTCTCCGATTAAGGTATTAATCAGTGAAGATTTCCCAACATTTGGTCTTCCCACAATGGCAAATTTCGGAATTTCATTTTGTCCTTCTTCTTGAATTGCTTCCGGAAGATTATTAACCAGTGTATCCAGCATTTCGCCCGTACCGCTTCCGTTAATTGATGAAATTGGCATGGGATCGCCCAGTCCGAGATTGTAAAACTCGTAAATTGCTTCGTGTCGTTTCGTGTTGTCAACTTTATTCACAACAATAATGACAGGTTTCTCTGTTCTTCGTAAAATTTTGGCAACCTGATCGTCAAGACTGGTAATTCCGGTTTCAACATCCAAAACAAACAAAATGACATCTGCTTCGTCAATTGCAATAAGCACTTGCTTTTTAATTTCTGTTTCAAAAATATCTCCAGGGCTTTCAACATATCCACCGGTGTCAATGACTGAAAAATACCTGCCGTTCCAAGTACATTCGCCGTATAATCTGTCTCTGGTAACACCACTAATATCATCAACAATCGCAGTGCGTTGTTCTGTTAAGCGGTTAAATAAAGTGGATTTCCCGACATTGGGTCTGCCAACAATGGCAACTATTGTACTTGAACTCATAATTTCTGTGATTTTGAACCTGCAAAGATAATATAATCAACGTTATTAATAACCAAATTGACGTAGAACATTCTTGTCGTCACGCCAATCTTTTTTCACTCTGACATATAATCCGAGGTAAATTTGTTTTCCGAAAAAGGTTTCAGAATCCTGACGGGCATGTTGACCTACGCGTTTCAGTGCCAATCCTTTTTTTCCAATCAGTATGCCTTTTTGACTTTCTCGTGAAACGTATATTGTAGCCTCTATCCGAATGATTTTTTCTTCCTCTTTAAAAGACTCCACAACCACCTCTGTGGAATACGGAATTTCCTGTTTGTAATTCTTTAGAATTTTTTCGCGAATAATTTCGGAAACAATAAAGCGCTCTGTTTTGTCTGTCAGTTGATCTTTTGGGAAATATGGAGGATTTTCGGGCAGTAATTTTAAAAGATGCTCGAAAACTAAATCCACATTGTAATTTTTTAATGCCGAAATGAAATATACCGTTGCGTTTGGCACTTCTTCCTGCCATGTTTTCTGTAGTTCTAATACTTTTTCAGCCGGAGTTAAATCCATTTTATTGATGAGAATTAATACCGGTGTGTCGGTTTTTTTGATGCGCTCCAAATATTCCGGATATTTATCTCTCGTTTCAACAGTATCGGTCATATATAGAATGATATCTGCATCTTCAAAAGCGCTGCTTACAAAATTCATCATGCTTTCCTGCATGCGGTATGCTGGATTGATAATTCCGGGCGTGTCTGAATACACAATTTGAAAATCATCCCCATTGACAATTCCCATAATCCGATGACGAGTCGTTTGCGATTTGGAGGTGATGATAGAGATTTTTTCGCCCACCATTTGATTCATTAACGTTGATTTCCCAACATTTGGATTTCCGATTATATTTACAAAACCTGCTTTGTGATTCATAGTATATTTTTTGCAAAGATAGTCTTTTATGTCAGTATTTAGAAAAAGAAAATTAATTGAATAAACCCCTTGTATGTGGTTAATTTATTGCGCGTTAAATTCATGTTTTTATTTGGCTTAGTTGGCATGAAATATCGAAAAACTAAAAAATTCTGTTTTTGAAAACATAAAGAAAATTAATCAAATAGGTCAGGAGTATTGGTTTGCACGGGATTTGTTTAAAGCTATTGAATACAAGAAGTGGGATAAGTTTTTAAATGTAATTGATAAGGCAAAAGAAGCCTGTGAAAATTCAGGACAAGAAATTGAAACCCATTTTCCCCAAGTGGTGAAAATGGTCAAAATTGGTTCTAGTGCTGTAAGAGATATTGGCGATTTGAATTTAAGTCGTTATGCCTGTTATACAATTTAAAAATCAAAAATTCCGGTATAATGCCGATGTAGATTCAACACCGATAGGCGTAGCAAATCGGTAGTTTTGAATCACAATTGGTATTATCTTATTATTCAAAATGCCGACCCTAAAAAAGAAGTAGTTGCATTGGGTCAAACATATTTTGCTGTTCAAACCCGTAAACAGGAACTTGCTGAAATACAATTTTCTGAAAGCGTAAAACTACCTGAAATGTAGCGAATGTAATGAGCAACAATCAACAATTTACCCTGAGGTCACTCGAAGGGTCAACAATCAATACTCTACAAAATCGCCTTTTCCTATGCCATATTTTTCACAGTAACCGGCGTTGACTTCAATAACATTTATTGCGGCAGCACCTGACGGCAGAGATTCTTGACTTTTTGTTTTTGTGTTTTTGTAAATTTTAACAATTTCACCTATTGAGTTTACATAAATGATGTCAAGTGAAATAATTGTATTCCGCATCCAGAATGCTTGCTCTACTTCGTTTTTAAAGAGAAATAACATGCCACGATTTTCTTTCATTTCTGGTCGAAACATTAATCCCAAGGCTCTGTCGAAATCATTATCGACAATTTCCACATCAATTTTAGAAATGAGGGTATCAGCACCTTTACGGATAAATTTCACCTCGCCTTCTTTTTTGAAAACCGGCGGATTTTCAAAAGAGAAATTATGATCTTCGGGTTCTACCAAATTAGCAGGGCGATTAATTTCCGGACGTGGCAGCTTGTTTTTACAAGCTGTAGGAATAATGAAAACCATGGATAGTAAGATGAGTATAATTTGAAGTTTTTTCATGATTATTTGATTTGCATGTTATATAATTTCGTGTAAATCCCGTTTTTGTCGATGAGTTCCTCGTGTTTGCCACGCTCTACAATTTCGCCGTATTGCATCACACAAATTATATCTGCATTTTTAATGGTTGACAAACGATGTGCAATGACAATGGATGTACGATTTTTCATTAAATTATTTAAAGCCTTTTGCACCAATTGTTCTGATTCTGTATCTAATGCCGAGGTGGCTTCGTCAAGAATCATAATAGGTGGATTTTTCAAAATCGCGCGGGCAATGCTCAGTCGTTGACGCTGTCCGCCGGATAGTTTTCCGCCTCCGTCACCGATATTGGTGTCGTACCCGTTTTCGTATTCCATGATGAAATCGTGAGCATGTGCAATTTTAGCAGCGGCAATGATATCATCATGTGTTACATTTTTAGCGCCGAAACGTATGTTATTCTCAAAACTGTCATTAAATAAAATCGGAGATTGATTTACATATCCAATCATGGAGCGTAAATCCGTTAATTTCATATTTCTGATGTCAATACCATCAATGGTAATTTCACCAATTTCCAAATCATAAAATCGTGGTAATAAATCAGCAATGGTTGTTTTCCCTGAGCCCGATTGCCCTACCAGTGCAATGGTTTTTCCATAATCAATTTGTAAGTTGATGTCTTTAAGGACGAGGGTGTCGTCATAAGCAAAATTAATATCTTTATATTCAATTTTTTCTTTGAAATTTGGCTTCGGAACAGGATTTATCGGATCTTTAATTTTATTTTTTGCTTTTAATATTTCATTGATTCGGTCAACAGAAGCCAGCCCTTTTTGCACATTGTATAATGCTGTGCTTAAAGATTTTGAAGGGGTGATAACCTGTGAGAAAATTAGAAGATATGAAATCAATTCTGCCGGATCTAAATTGCCATCGATTAATATAATCCGACCTCCGTACCACATGACAAAAACAATTGTTACGGTTGCCAAAAATTCGGTTATGGGAGATGCTAAAGCTCTGCGCCGATTGATTTTATTCTGGACATTCGTATAGCCATGGTTTACATCTGCAAAACGATTGTCCTGATGTTTTTCTGCATTAAATGCTTTGATAATTTGTAAGCCGAAAACGGTTTCTTCAATTAATGTCATCAAGTGACCCATTCGTCGTTGCCCGTCTTGAGATCGGCGACGTAGTGATTTTCCAATTCGCCCGATAATTAAACCGGCAATTGGAAGAATCAGCAGCACAAAAAGTGTGAGTTTGTAATTTAATGCAAATAGAGCCGTAACAAAAGCAATGATTTTAATGGGATCACGGAAAAGCATTGTCATGGAGCTCATGATGGAAAAATCAATCTCCTGAACATCATTTGTCATTCTGGCAATAATATTTCCGCGTTTTTCTTCACTGAAATATCCGATGTGCAATGCCAATATTTTTTTGTATAAATTATTTCTAATATCTCGTACTACACCATTGCGTACCGGCACCATAAAAAAGTTGGCGAAATACCAAGTGGTTGTTTTACCCAAGGTCGCCATGCTAACTAATATTCCTAGTATAACTAGGGCTGTTAGTTCGCCCTGTTCAATAATAATTCCTGATAACCAAAATTTGAAATTATGCAATAGCACATTGGAGTTCATTGACCATGGTTGCATTTCAGTAACCAGCTCTTGTTGTCCGAAAAGCACGTTTAAAAATGGAATAACCAATCCAAAAGAAAACAATGTGAAAATTGTACTCAGTAGATTGAAAAATACATTTCCAATTGCCGCCCATTTATAAGGCAGAATGTATTTGAATATTTTAAAAACATCTTTCATTAACAGCCTGTGTAATTAAATGGTGTAATTTGCATGAGTTCTGCTTTTACTTCATCCGAAACATTTAAACTTTGTATGAACGTATGAATGCTTTCTTTTGTTATCTGCTCATTGGTTCGGGTGAGTGCTTTTAACGCTTCATAAGGTTCGGGATATGATTCGCGACGTAAAATATTTTGAATGCCTTCAGCCACAACCGCCCAGTTATTATCTAAGTCGGCTTCAATTTTTGCTTTGTTTACCAAGAGTTTGTCTAAGCCTTTGATGATACTTTTAAAAGCGATTAAGGTGTAAGCAAATGGCAATCCAACATTTCTACTGACAGTGCTGTCGGTTAAATCTCTTTGCAGGCGAGAAATTGGCAGTTTTTCACTTAAAAACCCACAGACAGCATTTGCCATTCCTAAGTTTCCTTCTGCATTTTCAAAGTCAATCGGATTTACTTTATGTGGCATAGCGGATGATCCGACTTCTCCGGCTTTAATTTTCTGTTTGAAATAATTCATGGAAACATAAGTCCAGATATCCCGTGACAAATCAATTAATATGGTGTTGATTCGTCGCATTCCATCGAAAAATGCTGCCAAATTATCGTAATGTTCAATTTGTGTTGTCGGGAAAGAGCGTGAAAGTTGCAAATCCTGTTCTACAAATTCACGGGCAAATTGATGCCAGTCGATTTTTGGGAAGCTGACATAATGTGCATTAAAATTTCCGGTTGCACCACCGAATTTTGCACTGAAAGAAATCGCTTTTAATTGATTAATCTGTTGGCGTAAGCGTTCTGAAAAAACATCCATTTCTTTGCCAAGACGGGTCGGAGAGGCGGGTTGTCCATGTGTGCGTGCCAGCATTGCGATATCTTGCCATGCTTCTGCTTTTTCATCAATTTTGTGTAAAACATCTTCGA
Organism: Bacteroidota bacterium; assembly: GCA_034658655.1. GTDB lineage: Bacteria > Bacteroidota > Bacteroidia > Bacteroidales > ML635J-15 > JAQIBY01. The sequence continues at coordinate 19,780 of JAYEFQ010000157.1, read as the reverse complement.
AAAAAGGATAATACACTTTCTCAAATGCATCTTTCATGCTTAAAGGGAGTGCTGTATTGTTTATATCTTGTGATGTGAGCCCAAAATGTACAAATTCTTTGTGTTTTGACAGTCCAAGCTCATCAAACCATGATTTGACAAGGTATTCTACGGCTTTTACGTCATGATTTGTTATGTTTTCAGTTGCTTTTACTTGTTTGGCATCTGCTTCAGAAAATGCTTCTAATCTATTTTCTAAGCGGATAATATCATCTTCGTTGATTTCAGATAGTTGCGGGATGTCAAGTTTACACAAAGCAATGAAATAGCGAACTTCTGTATTTACACGATAATAAATCAATGCATGTTCTGAAAAGAAATTCTGCAACGCTTCTGTTTTGTTAAAGTAGCGTCCATCAATCGGTGTGATTGCATTAAGTGATGTTAATTTCATGGGTTTAAAATTTGTTTCAAAGGTAGAAAAAAATGAGAAAGTGACGAGAATTTTAGCATCATAGTTACACAAATCCTTTTTTATTTTTTAATGAACCCATGAAAAACTATCTTTACCAAAAGTAATTATTACAATTAATGTGTAAGTTCATTTAGACATGAGAAGTCTTTTTCGCATATCCATGGTGAGTTTTTTAAATACGCTTCCGTTTCGGTATGCTTTGGCTCATAATGCAAAGATAAAATCACTTATTGAGGTATCGGAAGATGTGCCTTCGCTTTGTGCAAAAAAACTATTAAGTGATGAGGTTGATATTGGCTTAGTTCCTGTGGCTATTTTACCCGAAATGCAGAATTATCATATCATTACAGATTATTGCATAGGTGCAAAAAAGCGGGTTGATTCTGTTTTTTTATTTTCAGAAAAACCAATGCATGAATTAGATCGCATTTTACTCGATTTTCGCTCTCGGACATCTGTTCAGCTTGTGAAAATACTTGCGAATAATTATTGGAACATTTCAGTGGAGTATCTTCCCGCAGAACCCGGTTATGAATCACAAATTTCAGGAACAACAGGTGGTCTTGTCATTGGAGATAAAGCACTTGAGCTGTTAGATGAGTTTCCTTATCGATACGATTTGGCAGAAGCTTGGTACGATTACACAGGTGAGGAATTTGTGTTTGCGGCATGGGTGAGTCGCAAGAAATTGTCGCCTGTTTTTGTCAAACAATTTAATGATGCTTTGGCTTATGGAATTGTACACCTCGATGATGCAATTCAAACTTACATACATGAATATCCGAATCTTCCGGTTGAGCAATATCTGAAAAATCGAATTGATTATGTTTGGACTGAATCAAAAAGACGAGCTTTGAATCAGTTTTTGAATTATATTTCTTAGAGCGAATAGACGGATTTAATAATCTTTATAATTTTGCTTTGACTTATCTAAACTTTTAGTATTTTAGTTTCTTGAAAAAAAGTGAATTATATTATGCGGATTACTAGTATCATAATTACAGTTTTGTGCTTTTCTTTGTCATCATTTGCAATGGATTCCATGGCGCCTGACACAACAAAGGACGGAAATATTACTTTGCAAATGACACAAGCAAGGATAAAGTATCAAAATGATAATTTTCAGGGAGCATTGAGGGTTTTTCGTGATGTGTATGAAGAAAATTCAGAGCATTCTCTTTTGAATTATCGAATGGGAGAGACCTATTTTCAATTAGAAGAGTATGGGAATGTAATTCTGCATCTTGAAAAACTTTCGAATGTGGAAGATGAAAAAATGGAGCTTTTACATTATTATCTTGGGCGTGCTTATCAAAAAGAAAGCATGTTTAATCTTGCAAAAGATCATTATGAAACCTTTACCGATAATGTGAAATCAAAATTGGTGAAATATTATAATGTTGATACCTATCTTCCTCAGGTGAAAAATGCAATTGTATTAATTGCTGAGGAAGTTGAGGTTGAAATTGAAAATATGGGTGCGAAAATTAACTCAGAATATGTGGATGCTGTTCCGTCAATTACTGCCGATCAGACACAGCTAATTTTTACAAGTCGGCGTCCGCTTGATGAAAAAGTACAACGCGATCCGTTTACCGGTGAATATTTTGATGCTGTTTTTGTTTCTGACAAACAAAAAGATGGATCATGGTCAAGCGCAAAGCCTATTAATGGTGATATTAATACAGAGTGGCATGATGCAAATACAAGCATTTCTCCTGATGGAAAAACAATTTATCTTTACAAAAATATTAAAAATGAAACCTTAAGTGGCGATATTTATGTTTCAAAATTCAAAAAAGGAAAATGGATGAAACCACAGCCATTGCCAGAAAATAAACCTGAAAAATTCTTTCAGAAACTCGGGAGTACGTTTAAAACATTGTTTCAAGGGGAAACAGCAATTAATTCTAGTTATTTTGAAACCTCGGCAAGTGTAACAGCAGACAATAATACTCTTTATTTTATTTCAGAACGCAAAAAAGGACAAGGTGAAGGCGATATTTATACAGCGCATCGTGTTGGTAAAGGATGGAGTGCTCCTAAAAATCTTGGAAATAAAATCAATTCAGAAGACGATGAAATTTGTGTCTTTATTCATCCCGACGGAAATACTTTGTTTTATTCATCAAATGGACCAAAGTCAATGGGCGGATATGATATTTTTATGGTTAAGAGAGTGAATGGACGCTGGCAAAAACCTGTAAACCTTGGTTATCCTATTAATACCCCAGATAATGAATATCATTTTGTGCTTTCCACCGATAGTAAAACTGCATACATTTCCAGTGACAGAGAAGGTGGTTTGGGGAAAGTAGATTTGTACCAAATCGATATGCAAAAATATTTTGAGCATATTGATGTGGAATTTATTCAGCCTGAATTGACTGTTGTTAAAGGTTCTGTAGTTGATGGGGAGCAAAATCCTATCAAAACGGAAATTGTGATAAGGTTAAAAAACGATGGAGAGGTTGTTACAAAAATAATGTCGGATGAAGACGGAAAATACTTTTCGACATTGAAAAACGGATTAACTTACGAATTTATTATCGAGCATGAAGATATGGAAAAGGTAAATACAATCATAAGAATTCCTGCTGGCGCTGAAGCACAAGAGGTGAAAATATGGCACTTCATTTTGAGTAAACAATAATTTATGAAAGCGATAAAATTATGGGGGCTTTTGTTGATATTCCTTTTCGGGATGTCTGTGCTTGTTACCGCAAATATTTCTGATAGCATTGTTTCTGCGGATTCTATATGTGACGATTCCCTCAATGAAGCAATACCGGATGTTTCAGTTAAAACAACCTTAGATAGTTCCAAATTTCTGATTTATAAATTGGAAATATTTGAAAATATTACCATGAGTGCTTGGCAAAATACACAAAAAGCACTCGACGAAGCAATTGAATTAAATGTCGATTTGTTTCTAATTCATATGAATACTTACGGTGGTTTAGTGATTGCTGCAGATTCAATCAGAACAGCATTTTTAAATGCACCTATGCCGGTTTGGGTTTTTATTGATAATAATGCAGCTAGTGCCGGTGCACTAATATCTATAGCATCGGATAAAATATTTATGCGTCCCGGCGGAAATATTGGCGCTGCAACCGTTGTTAGTCAAGAAGGGAAGGCAATGCCAGATAAATATCAGTCTTACATGCGTGCTACCATGCGATCAACCGCTGAAGCGCAAGGAAAAGACACCATTATTCAAGGTAATGACACCATCGTACAATGGAAACGAAATCCACAAATTGCTGAGGCGATGGTGGATCCCGATTTATATGTCCCCGGAATTATTGATTCAACAAAAGTGTTGACATTTACTGCCAGTGAAGCCGTTGAAAACGGATATTGTGACGGATTATACGAGTCAATACCTGAATTGCTTGCTGCCGAAGGTGTTTCTGATTACGAAACCAAGACTTACGTCCCGACAAGCATGGATAAAGTCATGGGGTTTTTAACAAATCCTGCCTTTAAATCATTTCTTATCATGTTTATTATTGGGGGCTTGTATTTTGAGTTGCAATCTCCCGGTATAGGATTTCCTTTTTTAATTGCGGTTATGGCTGCATTATTGTACTTTGCTCCGTCCTATGTTGAGGGATTGGCTAGTAATTGGGAAATACTAATTTTTGTTGTTGGGGTTATTCTTATTGGGGTGGAAATTTTTGTGATTCCCGGCTTTGGAATTGCAGGTGTTGCCGGAATTGCACTGATGATTACCGGGTTGGCACTTTCTATGATTGGACAATATGAAATACAACCTATAGAAGGGGGTGAGATTAATTTAAAACCACTTGTTAATGCACTATTTTATGTGATTATTGCGGCAATTATTTCTTTTTTCTTTTCGCTTTGGATGAGTAGTCGATTGTTTTCAGAAAATCGAATGTTCGGAAACTTGTCTTTAAGTGCAACCCAGCAAAAGGATGAAGGATATTTTAGTTTTGATAATAAAACATTTGAAATGGTCGGAAGAAAAGCTATTGTCGTTCAGGAGTTAAGACCATCGGGGCGAGTTGAAATCGACGATAAACGTTACGATGCCAAAGCAATTAACGGTTACATCGAACGGGATACTGAGGTTATTGTAAAACAATTCGAATCAGGACAACTTTACGTAGATATTATTAATAATTAGAATTTTATGGCTCAATTTGTACGTGATTACCAGGAAGAAGATTTTCCTGCACTTATAAAACTATGGGAAGCTACCGAAATGGGTGGCAAAAAACGAGGTGATGATGAGGATATCATTGAAGACACACTTAGTTATGGCGGAAAACTGCTTATTCTTGAAGATGATGATGCCGGACTAATAGGAAGCTCGTGGTTAACCACTGATCAGCGGAGACTTTATCTGCATCACTTTGCGATTTTACCCAAATTTCAGGGGAAGGGACTTAGCCATTTACTTATGGATAAAAGTATGGAGTTTGTTATTGAAACCGGATTGCAGGTTAAACTCGAAGTGCATCGCGACAGTAAAATTGCTCGTGCTTTGTATGGCGGATACGGATTCAAATATCTTGGCGATTATCAGGTTTTCATTATCCGCGATTTAAGCACAATTAAACTGCGAGATATTGAATAGGCGGGTCTTAAAACTTGCTTTTCCGAATATCATCAGCAACCTCACGGTTCCTTTGGTGGGAATGGTTGATGTTGCACTTATGGGCAGACAGGATAATCCTGCCTATCTTGGGGCAATTGCGCTCGGAGCAACTGTTTTTACTTTTATTTATTCAGGGCTAGGGTTTTTGAGAATGGGAACCAGTGGTTTTACTGCTCAAAGCCGTGGTAGTCGTGATATTAATCAGTCATATATTATACTTGCCAGAGCATTAATAATTGCCATTGGGCTCGGACTCCTTCTCATTCTCATACAAAAAGCAATTGGGTGGCTTGCATTTAATTTTATAGACAGCAGTCAAGAGTTGAAATCTTTTGCAATGGATTATTTTCGAATTAGAATTTTTGCCGCTCCTGCAACCCTTGGTTTATATGCAATTCTGGGTTGGTATATCGGTATGCAGGATGCAAAAACTACAATGTGGATTTCAATTTTAATTAATTTGATAAATATTCTCTTATCTGCATTTTTTGTTTTGAAATTAGGCATGGTTGTGAAAGGTGTGGCACTGGGAACAGTAATCGGACAATATGCCGGGTTTATTTTAGGTTTGCTTTTGCTTTTAAAACATAGCAAACGTATTCGTAAATACTGGAAAACAAAAACAATTTTTGTGTGGTCTGAAATTGGTCAGTTTATGACCGTTAACCGGGATATACTTATTCGCTCATTACTCTTAACTGGAAGCTTTTATTATTTTAATGCTGCAAGTGCAAAACTTGGGGATGAAATGCTTGCTGTAAATTCTGTTTTGTTGCAGTTCCTTTGGATTTTTTCTTATTTTATTGACGGGTTTGCATTTGCTGCCGAGGCACTTACCGGAAAATATATTGGCGCCAAGTCGCTGAGTGGATTAAAAAAAGTTGTCAAAACATTATTTTTATGGGGCATTGGTTTAAGCCTGGCAGTGAGCTTGATTTATCTTGCATTCAATCAAAATATCGTTCGATTGTTAACCGATCAGCAAAATATTATCGAATTGGCACAAACTTATAGGGTTTGGATCATAATCTTACCGATTGCGAGTTTCTCAGCTTTTATCTGGGATGGAATTTATATCGGGGCAACTGAAGGAAAAACAATGCGAAATGCAATGATGTTTTCAACAATACTTATATTTTTACCGATGTTATTTATCCTAAGACATTATTTTGATAATCATGGAATGTGGATTGCTTTGATTATTTTTATGCTGTCTCGTGGATTTTCATTACATTTATTTTATGTGAAACGTATTCTGAATAAAATTCGAAAAAAATGAAAAAGAAAATCATTATTATTCTATTGGTGTTGTTGGGTATTGCGCTCGTTGGCGGGATATTTGCCTATCGATTTTATCAGTACATTTATGAACCGAATATTGATTTGCATGGACAGGAAAGCACAATGTTATATATTCCAACAGGAGCTGATTATCAGACAGTGAAAGATAGTTTATTAGATTTTTTAATTGATGAAGATGGTTTTGATTGGGTGGCAGAAAAGAAATCATATGCTGATAATGTGAAGCCCGGTCGCTATGAGATTTCACACGATATGAGTGCAAATGCCTTAGTAAATATGTTGCGCTCAGGAAATCAGAAACCAGTAAATATTACATTTAATAACTTGCGGAAACTGCCTGCATTAGCAGCTGTGTTGGATGGAAAATTTGAAATGGATTCTGCACGTTTTGCAGATTATTTATTAAATCCTGAGACAATCGATGAGTATGGATTTTCAGTTTATGAGTTTCCTGTAATGTTTCTTCCAGATACCTATCAGTTTTTCTGGAATACAAGTCCCGAGAAATTTACTCAGCGGATGAAAACTGAATATGATATGTTTTGGACAGACGAACGAAAACAAAAAGCAGAACGCGCTGGACTCACGCCCGTTCAAGTCTCAACCTTAGCATCTATTGTTGAACAGGAAACCAAGAAGAATGATGAAAAGTCCAAGGTCGCAGGGGTTTATATTAATCGTGTTGAACGGGGAATGCTTTTACAGGCTGATCCAACATTGGTTTTTGCGCACGGCGATTTTTCAATTAAGCGTGTGTTAAATCGGCATAAAAAAATTGATAGTCCGTTTAATACATATAAATTCCCCGGAATACCACCCGGTCCAATTTGTTTGCCCGAAAAATCAAGCATAGATGCAGTTTTGAATTACGAAAATCATGATTATATTTTCTTTTGTGCAAAACCCGATTATAGCGGATATCATAATTTTTCAAAAACTTTGAGGCAACATGGATATTATGCTCGTGAATACAGAAGATTTTTGAATCGAGAAAGAATATATCGATAGCCGAAATAAAAGGCAACCTTTTTATAAAACTATCGTCATAAAACAGAAGGCATTAAAAATGAATCTCAACGATAAAGAACAGGTCAAAATATTGGTTAGGGGATGTAAAAAAGGTGATCGTAAATGCCAACGGGCACTTTACGAGACACTTTACCCCAAAATGTTGGGAGTGTGTTTGCGATATAGTCGCGATACGCTGGAGGCAGAAGACTTTGTTCAGGATGGTTTTATAAAAGTGTTTGATAAAATAAAATCATTCAATTTTAAAGGTTCATTAGAGGGCTGGGTAAGACGATTAATTGTCAATAATTGTATTGATGAAATTAGACGTAAACGAAAAATGTACTTTGAATATGGTGAAGAATCACACATCAATAATTTAAAAGATGAAAGTTATGATGAATTAGAAAATGAAAAATTGCTTAAATTACAGGCAGATCGAATTGTTGAACTGATTCAAAAGTTAACACCTGGCTATCAAACAGTCTTTAACCTTTATGTGGTTGAAGATTTAACACATAAGCAAATTGCAGACTTGTTGGATGTCAATGTGGGAACATCGAAATCCAATTACGCAAAAGCAAAACGAAAATTAAGAGAACTTTATAATAAGGAGTTTGGGCATGAAAACACAATATGAAAATAGTTTAAAAGAAAAGCTGAATCACTTTGAACCGAAAGGGGCACAAAGTCAATGGAGCAGCTTGGAAAAACAATTACCCAAAAAAGGCTTGTCTGTTTTACAGAAAGGCTTAATTTTTGCCGGAGTTGTATTTGTTGCGACACTTGCATTTGTTTTTTTCGTGGATAAAACTGAAACTGAAAAAACAAAAACTGAAATTGTTGCTGATAATACCATTGATAATCAAGATAAACTTGTTGAGCAAAATACACATGCCCCTGAAAATGCGCAGCAGGAAAACATAACTTCTGAAAGCCTTGACAATCAAACTTCAACTGAATTGCCTAAAACTCTAACTCAAAATCAAAATACTGAATCAAATCAAAATACTGAACAAAATGACTTAGCAGAGCAAATTGATGAAGCTGTTGAGGATACAGAAGCGGAAAACACTCAGGAAACTGAAAATTCTGAACCCCTTGTTGTTGAAGATGAGACAACTTATAATTCAGGAAATGAAAATAGCAGGCAGGAAAAAATGCTGCAAATTTCACAGGACAAAAAAGCTGGATGTGTTCCACTAACAATTAATTTTTCATGTAATGCTAATCCTGAAAATTATGAGTTTATGTGGCATTTTAAAGATGGAAGTAAATCAACAGATGCTGCTCCATCCCATGTTTTTACTGAGTTAGGAGAATATACTCCAGTTTTAATTCTTAACCCAAAACAAGATGGATTATTGAGACAACGTATTGTCGGTTCAATGATTAATGCTTATGGAATTCCTGAAGCAAAAATAGATTTTGATAAGTCAGAAAATTTATATACTTTTAACACAATAAATCGTGGGGATATTGTATATTGTTGGAAAGTGGATAAACAGTCCTTTAACACATCTTTATTACAGTATGAATTCAAATACGATGGGGTTTATGCTGTTGAACTGAAAATGGTTGACCAAAATGGATGTGAAAGTCGGCTCGAAAAAGATGTCAATGTGAAAATTGAACATTATTATGCAATGCCAAATGCTTTTACTCCTGATGTGTCGGGAATGAATGCTTACTTTGGACCAGTATATGATGACATGCTTGATTTGAAATTTACCATGATAATTTTGGATAAATTTAATCAGGTCATTTATCAAACGGATGAGATTGACAAACTATGGGATGGAATGAATATCCGCACAAACCAGAAAGCTGAAGCTGGGGTATATTTATGGAAAATTGTTACCGAAGATCAATATGGAAATGTAAGAACAAGACGGGGACAGGTAACATTGCTAAGAAATTAAAGGGTTATGATGAAATAAATTGATAGTTTTAAACGAATTTTAATTGTCAAGTTATTTCGGAATAATCCTTAAAGTAGGGAATAACTTAAAAACTAAATATTATGATTAAACGCATGCTTATTTTAAGTTTTGTGCTTTTTGCCGCATCTCAACTTATAGCCCAAGAGAGTAATCTTAAGTTTACATTAAGTAAAACCCTTGGAGAACAAAAAACAGTGTATTTCCACATTAAGGGTTTTCAAGATAATGAAATGTCTGAGGTGTTACTTGAAAGGTTACTACAAGATCCGCTAATTTATAAGGGAAGAATATTTAAAACCCCAAAATTGCAAGATCGATGTCAACTTCACATGGCGCATGAAATTGATGCTGCTTATGTTTTGAGCATTTTGAAAGAGTTTAATCTGGATTATGAATATACTACCGTATCCAGGAATGGGCATCTCGAAACAAATAGAGCAAAACATCAGTCAAGTCCTGGGGCAACAAAGTCTTCACCTGTGTTGATTGATGGTTTCCCTGAGTATGAGGATACAGGAAATCCCGAACTTGACAAAAAAAACTACCAAATTAAAAAACGAAAGTGGGTTGAGGAAAATCCTGAAAAATATCAGGAGTATATCAACTCAAAAAGATAATTAATACACTTAGTGTCATAGCATTTTGCTGCGTGTATTATAATAAAATAACGAAACTAGCTGAGAGGAGTTTATTATGAAAATTAAGCAGATACTTATCACAATTTTTATGCTAGTCCTTGTGACCTTTAGCGGACACAGGGTTATTGCACAATGTGCTGGCGGAGGAACAAACCAGGGAGGCCTTACTATGCTTCCAACTTTTCAAACAACTGGAGTTGATGCCGGCGATAGATACACCTTTGATGGTTATGCAAACATAACTTATGTGTTTTCTTTTTGTCAAGGAGGTGGATCGAATAGCATTGATACCCAAATCGAAATTTGTGACCAAAATGGAACAACAGTTTATACCTATAATGATGACCATTGTGGGTTAGGCTCTGAATTAACTTGGACATGTACAGCAAACGCAACATATAGTATTGTCATTTATCAGTACAATTGTAATGCAAGTGGTGTGGCTGCTGGTACCCTTGCGTATCGTACAATTACACCCCCAAATGAACAAGATTGTTTAGGTGCAATTCCTCTCTGTTTTAATACATATAGTACAACTGCATCTTATTCAGGAACAGGAAATTACTGGAATGAAATTCCGCTTTATGGTGGAGCAATGTCAGATAATAATTGTCCCGGAAATTGTTTGCTCGGTGGTGAGATAAATGATGTATGGTACACTTTTACTGCACAAACGAGTGGGACTGTTTCTTTTACGATAGCGCCAAATAATTCTGCTGATGATTACGATTGGGCCGTTTATGATTTATCAAATGCGGATTGTATAGATATTGCTACAAATGCGGCGGCATTACAGGTAAGTTGTAACTTTTGTGGAGTAGCAGGAAATACCGGACCAACTGGTGGGAGTGCTTCTGATTGTCAACATGGTAATTCTTGTTCAAATTATAATGACGAATTGGATGTTGTTGCCGGTGAAACTTATGTTGTGAATGTGAGTAATTGGAGTGCAACACAAAGTGGTTATTCAATAACTTTTGGAGGAACAGCCCAGATTGTTGACAATACCGGACCATATATTGAAAGTATATTATATGCTCCCGAATGCGGGTCATCTAGTATAACAATTCAATTTTCCGAAAGATTGTGGTGCACTAGTGTACAGCCAGAAGATTTTACATTAACCGGTCCAGAAGGAACTTATGATATTTCTGATGTATGGAGTGAAATTTGTGAAGCTGGTATAAACTCAACTTATGGTGATACGTATTATGACGATATTTGGACACTTGAATTAGATGATTACGTCGAACATGATGGAAATTATACACTTACGGTAGTAGCCGGTGGGGTTGATGATATTTGCGCAAATTTTTCACCTCAAAACTCTGTAAACTTTACAATCGTAGGGATTTCTGCTGATACAGCTTCTTCTTATAGTAGTTGTTATGGTGCGGATGATGGATGGGCACAAGTGTCTAATATATCAAATGTAGTTATACCTCCGCATTCTATTACATGGGAAGGGCCAAGTGGTTTCACTTCTACAAATGCAAGTATATCAGGACTTGAGCCGGGGGCTTACTCTGTTACAGTTGCGGATGGCAATGGAAGATGTGAGTTTGTGGAAACACTTAATATAGGAGAACCAAGTCAAATTACTTTTAATACATCAATTGTGCAACCAACCTGTGGAAATGCAAATGGTAGCATAGATGTAAATACCATTTCGGGAGGATTTTCACCTTACGATATTGCATGTACAGGGCAGACTACAGTTAACAATGTGACATCTCATACATTTTCTAGTCTTGCTGATGGCTCTTACACTATCACTGTTACCGATAATCATGGGTGTTCAAATACGACAAGCGTTGTTTTGGTCTCATCAGGGAATCCGGATGCAACATTTACTTATAACGGAAATCAATGTTTTAATTCACAATCATTTGATTTTACACATACAGGTGCAAATGTGGTAGGCGAAACTTATAACTGGACATTTACGAATGGAACTCCGGCTTCTTCGACGGCTGAAAACCCAACTGGGGTAACTTTTTCCAGTGCAGGATCTCATAATGTAACCTTAAATATTACAGCCGGTGCTTGTAATGATTCCTACAATTTAAATGTAACAGTTTATCCTTTACCTGTGCCGAACGTAGTTCCTACTGATGATAATTGTGGAAATTGTGATGGAACGGCAACTGCTGCTGCAGGATTTAGCAGTTATAGCTGGTCTTCGAGTGCAAATACGACCAATTCTGAAACAGGTCTTTGTGCCGGAAATTATACCGTTACAGTTGTGGATGCAAATGGTTGTATCGGAACGGAAAACTTTACAATAAATCTTAATGGAATTACGCCTAATGCAAATGTTGTTACAACACAACCATCCTGTCCCGGAGATTGTGATGCAACAGCAACGGTTAATGCTACCGGTCCACCTACTTTTACTTATGCATATTCTTCAGGTTCAACACCCAATAATCAAACAACTGCTGGATTATGTGCAGGTGCTTTTAATGTAACGGTTTCTGATGGTTTAAATCCGGCTTGTTTTGTTGTTGAAAATTTCAATATTACCGATCCACCTGCAATGGTGCTTACAATGAGTGGTGTTGATGCAAACTGTGGCTTGTCCAATGGTTCTGCTTCTGTTTCAGTTGGTGGAGGAACATCTCCTTATAACTACAACTGGTCAAATGGAGGAACAACAAGTGCTATAAGCGGAATACCCGCAGGGAGTTATACTGTTACTGTAACCGATGCAAATGGATGTGTTCAAATAAATACCATCATTATCAACGATACAGGCGCAACTTTTACTGTAACAACAAGTGTTGATCAGCATGTTCAATGTAACGGAGATTGTGATGGTCAAGCAACTGCAACTGCTGTTGGTGCAGGACCATTTTCTTATCAATGGAGTAGTGGAACAAATCCAACAAATTTTGCTGTAACTGGTTTATGTGCCGGAACGCATACTGTTTCGGTAACTGAAGGGGCTTGTTTGGTAACAGAAACAGTTACAATTAATGAGCCTTCAGCCATTACCGCCACAGTCACAACTAATGATGCTCACTGCGGACAATCCGATGGCGATATTACAGTTAACGCATCCGGAGGAACTGTTGTCATTGACTATACATATCAATGGAACTGTGTGCCAGCGCAATCTACACAAACTGCAAGTAACTTACCGGCAGGAACTTATATTGTTACTGTTACTGATGATAATGGCTGTACCGCGCAATTTACCGGTGGTATCATGGATGTAGGTGGAGTTGCAATTAATGAAACACATAGCCAAACATTTTGCTCATACTCAAATGATGGATCTGCTACCATTAATGTATTAACTGGTGACCCTAACTTTACTTATGCATGGTCACATGGTGTGAATCAAACTTTAGCAGCAAATTCTCATACATTGAATAACCTTGCACCTCAATCATATACAGTAACTGTTACTGATACTTGGGGCTGTTCGGCTGTGACAAACTTTAATATTAATGCTGCACCTGTGCTTAATGCCAGCATAACATCTTCACAAGATGTATCTTGTAATGGACTTTGCGATGGAACAGCCACTGCGAATGGTTTTGGTGGAACAGGGGCGTTAACTTATAATTGGGGAATTGGTAATGGAGCAACACCAACCCAACCAGCAAATACTGGATTCTGTCCCGGTAGTTATGTCGTTACAGTAACAGATGCTAATTCATGTACTGCAACAGCACCAGTAACGATTAATCAGCCAGCAGCAATCAGTTTGTTGTTAAGCTCAACAGATTCTCATTGTAATCAAAATGATGGTACAGCTTCTGTTGTCCCATCGGGTGGAACAAGCCCATATACATACCTCTGGAGTGGTGGAACTCAACCTACTAATGCAAATAATACTGGTTTGTCCGCAGTTGGGTCACCTTATTCAATTCAGGTTACTGATGCCAATGGTTGTGTTGCTAATGGTAGTGTGACAATTAATAATGTGCCAGGAGCTACTGTTTCAATTTCAAATACAACCGATATCACATGTTTTGGTGAGAATGATGGAACAGCGACTGTTTCAATCGGTGGTGGTGCTCCTCCATTTACAATTGAATGGGGAACAACTCCAACTCAAAATACTGCCACAGCAATTAATCTTGGTGCAGGAACTCATACCGTTACAGTAACAGATATGTATGGATGTACTTATAATGCAAGTGCGGTAATTATCCAACCTTCATCTTTTACAGTGAATGCAACTGCTCCTGTGATTGATTGTTATGGAACATGCACCGGCTCTGCATTGGCAACTCCAAATGGAGGAACATCTCCTTATACATATCTTTGGAATGATTTCCAGAATTCGCAAATGGCCATTAGCTTATGTGCTGGAGATTTTGAAGTGACGGTTACTGATAACAATGGTTGTACCGCAATGGATGATGTTACAATTACCGAAAATGACCAGATTGTACTTACTGCTGATATTACACCTTCTGATTGTGGACAATCAAATGGTGCAATTGATTTGACAATTGCTGGTGGATCTGCTGGTGCTATGATTATTGACTGGGATTATGGCCCACATACTGAAGATTTAGTTAATATTCCTGCCGGAACTTATACGGTTACTGTGACAGATAATAAAGGATGTCAGGCAATTAGTACATTTGCCGTGAATGATATCTCTGGACCAACGCTTAATATTACATCAACAACGGATGCTACCTGTGAAGGAACCTGTAATGGTCAGGCAACGGTGAATGTTATTGGTGGAACAGGACCGTTTGATTATCAGTGGAGTACAGCGCCTATGCAAACAAACCCAACAGCAACAAACTTGTGTGCAGGAATATATTCTGTGATTGTTACTGATATGTCAACTGGTTGTGTTTCAACGACAAATACCACAATTGTTGAACCCGCTCAATTGGGAGTTAGTACAGTCACGTCAAATCCAAATTGTCATAATGCTTGTGATGGTGAAATTCAAATGACAACTTATGATGGGACACCGCCCTATACCTATACATGGGCAGGTCCAGGAAGCTTGCCAGTAACTGAAGATCAAACCGGTCTTTGTGCTGGAACCTATACAGTTGTTATCACTGATGCCAATGGTTGTTTTATTACACGAGATTATATTTTGACTGAACCTTCATTTATTACTGCACCTACAACAAGTTTAATGACTGATTGCAATGGCTCTTGTGATGGAGAAGCAACAGTAAATCCATCAGGTGGAAATGCACCTTATACATTTGAATGGAGTGATATAAATAATCAAACCAGTCAAACTGCTGTGAATCTTTGCCCTGGTACTTATGGTATAACTGTAACCGATAATAATGGATGTACCACTAGTAATACGACAAATATTCCAGAGCCTTCACAACTTGCATTTAGTACTACCGTGAAAAACGATGCTTCTTGTTTTGGGCTTGCTGATGGTTCAATTACAGTTTCTGTAGTCGGAGGGACAGCTCCTGTTTCATATTCATGGGATAGCGGTGATACTGGTGCAACTGCTACAAACCTATCAGCCGGAACACATTGTGTAACGGTAACCGATAATAATGGTTGTCAGATAGATACCTGTTTGAATTTAACCCAACCCGCTGAAATCAATGTGAATTTCGTAGTGACTGATGAAACTTGTTATAATTATTGCGATGGTGAAATTGATGCAGTGGTAACAGGTGGAACACCAGGATATTCTTATGATTGGTCAAATACTAGTGCAGCTCCACTTAATGACAATTTATGTACAGGATTGTATATTCTTACCGTAACTGATAATAATGGTTGCGAAAATGTGAGCAGTGCAAGTTTAAATGCACCATCCGTACTCGATATTGTCGTTCAGGATACCGTAATGCCACATTGTGGAAATAATGATGGCTCTATTACCGTTGGTGTGATTGGAGGTACAGCGCCTTATACCTATGATTGGCAATCTCCTCCTGGTGGAAATTCTGCTGTATTATCGAATATTCCAAATGGAAATTATACGGTTTCTGTAACGGATGATCATGGATGTTCTACAATGCATATTATTGACCTTAATGATATTTCTGCACCTACAATTGATAATATTGCCATTACTAATGTGGCTTGCTTTGGTGAAAATTCAGGTGAGGCAATTGTGTCTTTCACCAGTTCAACACCAACCAACACTATTGAGTGGAATGATCCATTAAGTCAAACATCTGCGCATGCAATAAATCTTGCAGAAGGAACATACACAGTTTCTATTACAGATGCCAATGGGTGTCAAACAAGTGAAACAATCACAATTACTGAGCCACCACTTTTTACAGCTCGTGTTGATTCTTATACAGATGCAACTTGTTTTGGGTTCTGTAATGGAACAGCCGAAGCTATGTTTAGCGGTGGTACAACTCCAGTTTCATATTCTTGGACAGGAGGGTATAACACCCAAAGTGTAAGTGGTTTATGCCCTGGAACTTATATCGTAACAGCTACAGATGGTAATGGATGTACATCCCAGGCCTCTGTCGTAATCGATGAGCCTACACAAATGACCTTAACCGAAAACATCTTCCCTGCTACTTGTTATGGTGGTAGCGATGGTTCTATTTCTGTAAGTGTAACCGGTGGGTCGGGAAATTATGATTATGAGTGGTTTGGCTCTGCAAGTACTGATCCGGTTGCTACAGGTTTAAGCTCTACAAATTATACATTGGTTGTTTACAATGCTAATGATCACTCATGCTTTGTGACAGAAAACTATTTTGTGCCGCAACCATCAGAAATTAATGCACTTTTTGCGACTGTCGATGCGACATGTAATTTGGATAATGGTTCTGCCTATATTACAAATGTTTTTGGTGGAACTCCAGGATATAATTATTCGTGGACACCGGGTGGATTTGCAAATTTAGACTCAATTGGAAATCTTGCAGCAGGTGGATATGAATGTTTGGTGACTGATGCTTATGGCTGTACTGCTGAATTTCCCGTAAATGTTGGGGAAACTATAGCACCACAACTTGATAATGTCATTACTTCTCCGGTAACTTGCTTTGGATATTATGATGGAACTGCTCAGATAAATGTATCTAGCGGAACCCCACCATACGATTATAATTGGAATCCAAATGTGTCTGATGACAACTATTGTGACACATTGCTTGCAAATCTCTATACCGTAACGGTTACCGACCTAAATGGTTGTGAAGTTTATGTAACTGTGCCAATTAGTGGACCTGAGCAAGTCGTGGCAATTACTGACCCTGCCGATACAATCTGTATCGGACAAACAAGTCAGATTAGTGCAACTGCCTCTGGTGGAATACCTCCTTATAATTATGTCTGGTCTGAAGTTGGATCTGGTTCAACTCATTGGGTTTCCCCCGATGTTACCACAGATTATATTGTTACTGTTGTTGATGATAACGGTTGTTCATCTAATGCTGAAGGATTGGAAATTGTCGTTAAACCTCCTTTGGATATTAGCGTTATTACTCCTGGTTCTGTTTGTAGTGGACAACCTGCAACACTTATTGCAACAGCAATTGGAGGGGATGGTAATTATGTGTTCGACTGGGGTGATGGAATGGTGACAGATAACTCCCAAATTATCGTTAGTCCAACGAGTGATACCGACTTTCAAGTTGTATTGTCGGATGGATGTGGAACGCCAAACGATACTGCCTATGTTACGCTTTCAGTTGCGCCTCAACCTGAAATTGATATTGTAAGAACACCAAATAAAGGATGTAATCCATTAAGCATACAGTTTGATAATAATACATCAAATCTAACCTATACATATTTCTGGAATTTTGATGATGAGGATAGTGGTGAAAACAATTTCTCTGAAATTAAAAGACCTGTGCATTATTATGAAGAGGATGGTTATTTTGAAGTTTCTCTCGTTGTAACAACAAATATGGGATGCGTTGACTCTGCGACGATTAATCTTCAGATCAAAGAATCTCCTGTCGCTGATTTTATTGCCCAACCTTGGACAGCAGGAATGTTCGCAGGCAGTATTCATTTCAACGATGAATCAATCAATGCAACTGCATGGAAATGGCATTTCGGAAATGAAGGAATGAGTACAATCCAAAATCCGGACTATGTGTTTTCCGAAGCTGGTGAAATTCCTGTTACGCTTATTGCATATAATAATATTGGTTGTACAGATACCATTGTTCAATCAGTGAATATTATTGAAGACCACCGTTTCTATGTTCCTGATGCAATTAATGTTAGATCGCCAGGGAATAACGAGTTTTATCCGCATGGAGTAGGTATCGATATTACATCCTATGAAATGACAATTTATAACAGGTGGGGTGAGCCTATCTTTACAACCAAAGATTTCAATGAGCACTGGAAAGGTCGTTCAAATAACAATATGGGTGATTATGTGCAACAAGGGGTTTATTCTTGGGTTATCACACTTCGAGATAAATTTGGAAAAGACTATACTTATGCAGGACAGGTAATGATATTTAAGTAGAGTGGTTATTATTCAAGCCAATACAAATGCCTTGTCAGTTAAAGACAGGGCATTTGTTTATACGATTGTAACTTCCATTTCTAATTCTATGCCAAATTTATGTTTGATATCGCGGCAAATGTTTTCTGCTAAATCTAAAACTTCAGATGGCTCTGCATTTCCATAATTTACCAAAACTAGGGCTTGATGTGTATGAACTCCTGCATCTCCCTGACGATATCCTTTCCAACCTGCTGTATCTATTAACCAACCGGCAGGAATTTTATATCCTTCTTTGAGTTCGTAAAACGGAATTTCTGGATAATCTTGTTGAATTAATGATAAGTGCGTTTCAGGTATTACCGGATTCTTAAAGAAACTACCAGCATTTCCAATAGTATCGGGGTCAGGCAATTTTTCTTTGCGGATTTCAATGACAGATTCACGAATTGTAGATAAATTAATTGCTCCTTTTGATTCAACGCGTGTTTTCAATGCGCCGTAATCTAAGTGATAGGAGGGGTTCGACGAGAGCCGAAATGTAACATGGCTAATAAAAACACGCCCTCTTAATTCATGCTTGAAAATTGAATCACGATACCCAAATAAACAAGATGCTTTTTCTAAAAAGAAAACTTCGCCTGTATTTAAATATAAACCTTCAACATATTCAATACTATCTTTAACTTCTATTCCATAGGCTCCTATGTTTTGAATCGGACTAGCACCTACTGTTCCCGGAATCCATGATAGATTTTCAATTCCACCATATCCATTATCCACTGTAAATTGTACAAAATCATCCCATTTTACTCCTGAAGCAGCACGAACCAATACATCATTATTATGCTCAGAAAGAACCTCAATGCTGGTGTCAATTGATCGTATCACATGCCCGCGATAAGCATCACGAAATAATAAGTTGCTGCCTTCTCCGATTATTAAAATAGGAGTGAATTTTCTAGGTTCTTGCATTATGATTTCTTGAATCATCTTAGGATGTGAAATCTCAGAATATGCAGCAGCATTAATATTAAAATGAAATGTATTGCGTTCTTTAAGTGAATAATTTGTTTCCATACGATTTCTTTTCCACAAAGGTAATGAATATATATACTAATTAAATAAAACTAATAGTAAAATGTAATTGTGTTTTTATATGCCACAATATCAGCATCTTATGCTATTTATTAATCAAAATCACAATTGGTATTACAAAAAGGGCAGCTATGGGGATAATGTAAATAAACACAATAGGCTTGCGTTTATTTACAAGTTAACAGCCATTAAGTGAAATATCAGTAATTCCAATATAAAAGTTCAGAATTATTATGTTTAATTTTTAAAAATAAAATGATTATCTTTGAAAAAAATGACATAGAATGGAAGCAAAAAATCTTA
>JAYEFQ010000156.1:0-29975 GCA_034658655.1 Bacteroidota bacterium | reverse complement strand
GGAAGATGTTGGAATATTTTTCAGAAATGGGATTAATAATGAAAATGAAAGCGGATTGGTTATTGCCCCGCAAGGTACAAATGGCAATGGAATCAGAATTGCACCTGATGGAAATGTTGGGATAGGCACAGGCAGCCCTGAAGCAAAACTGCATATAAATCATGACGGAGGTGATTATTCATCTGCACAACGTATTTCTGTAAGCCATAATCAAGTAAAAGCATTTACAATAAATAACACCAATTTAGATGAAAATATTTTTATGATATGGGGAAATGGTGTCGTAAATGCAAAGACCATACGTGCAGAAGCAGTGAAAATCAGGCCGGAACCTATGGGGTAATTTTGGGCTGACCATGTTTTTAGCAAGGATTATGAGCTCATGACATTAAGTGAAGTAGAAGCATTTATTGATGAAAATAAACATTTACCAAAGATGTATTCAGCAGAAAAAGTAAAAAATGAAGGAATAGATTTATATGATATGAATGTGAAACTGCTTGAAAAAATTGAGGAGCTCATGCTTTACACTATTGAGCAGAATAAACAAATAAAAGAAATGAGAAAAGAAATTGAAAAGATTAAAGCTTTAAAATGAGTAGATATAAAATTATGAAAAAAATATGTTTATTTATCTTGTTAATTTTATTTGTAATTTCAAGTCTTTGTTTAACTTGTGAGAGAGGAGATTTTTATAATGTTGGTAGTTATATTTATGTTTATAAAACAAAAAATGATTATTCTGAAAATGTCCCAGTTATGTTATCCAATGATAAAGCTAAAATCAAATCATACCCAGGACTCTCAGATGCAAATAATATAAGACTCAAACCCGAAAAATTAATTAATGGATATTACATTGTTCATATAGCACAAGGCATTAATACTGGTTATCTTTCCTTAACATGGGAAGAGTATAGTCAATATGAACTACCTATAAGTACAGATAGTTTATATAGCCTGTTAATTCAAAAGGATCCTTTTATTGAATATTATACAAAATATAAAGATGAAAGTTTTATAGTTGAGCATGGTTGTTTTGGTACTGATACAGCTAAGATAAATAACATCATATTAAATGGAGAACTTGAACTTTATTTTGAACGGCTTAAATAAATGATAATATTTATAAGGAAACATGAAAAGAAGTGAACCTGCGATGTGTTATTACATTTAAAAACTAAAAATCATGAAAAAATTAATAACTTTAGTTGTTGTTTTAATGAATATATGTTTTTTAATGGCAAATCCAGTTGATATTAAAATGGACGAAAAGGTCGCTACTAATTTTATGTCAATTAGACGTCCAGTTAAAGATAATGTAATTAAAAAAACAATAACGCATAAAAGTGAAGGTAATATTGTTTATTATACAGTTAATTTTGAGGAAGGGGGCTGGGTAATGGTTTCTGCCGAAGACAACACCATACCTGTATTGGGATTTTCATTTACCGGAAATATTGATGTAAATACACCCAAACCACCTGCATTAAAAATGTGGATAGATAATTATGTTGAGCAAATACGTTATTCTAAAAATGTGAAAACAATAAGTTCTGATATAAAGGCACAGTGGGAAAAACTACTTAACGAACATCAATTAAAGAATCTGATTTATAATTACATACCCGGGCAGAATCTATTGAATATCCCCGATAGAGGGGAAGTAATGTGGAGTCAAAGCAAAAATAATGATGGTTACTGTAATCCAAATTACAATAAATATTGTCCAGAAGGAAGTGGATCTAGTTGTTCTTGTGGAAAAAAACCTGTTGGTTGCGGAGCTGTTGCTATGGGGCAAATAATGTGGTATTGGAAATGGCCGAATACATCTAGTTATAATCCTTATGACTGGGAATTGATGCCTTCTGAACTTGAAAATTCAAGTGAAGAATGGGAAGAGCATGAAATTGCAAAATTGTTGTATGATTGTGCCGAATCGGCAGATATGCACTATAATTGTTGGGGCTCATGGGCACTAATAAATAACCTTGTTGATGGTTTTAAAGATGCTTTTAAATATAAAGGCGTAGAAAAAATTAAACGAAATAATTGGACGTATGATAATGCATGGGAAAATGTAATTCGTGCAGAAATTGATGCAGGCAGGCCTGTTTTATTTTATGGTGGAACAGAACATTATTTTGTTTGTGATGGTTATGATGATGAGGATTATGATTATTTTCATTTTAATTTTGGGTGGGGATATCCTGGTAACTCTTATAATTTATCATATCAATATTTAGATGATTTAACGCCAGGCACTCATAATTATAATTCAAACCAACAAGCTATAATAGGAATTTCACCTACCTGCTCTCAAGCACCTTATAATATTAATGATGTCGATTATTCTGTAGTATCCTCGTTACAATTTAAGCATGAGCAAGCACGCCATAACATTAATTTACCCTCACAAGGGAATAATCTTACTGTCGAAGATGGCGGAAAACTTATTTTGACTGCCGGCAATGGCATTGATTTAAAACAAGGTTTTACTGCTGAGGCAGGAAGTCACTTTACTGCAAAAATAGAAGATGTGAGTTATGGTGAAAGTAATATATATGTGCCTGTTTGGTCTAATTATTTATCTCCAAATAATGATGGAGTTAATGATGAATTGTGTTTTGATGTGTATTATGCTGATACATGGGAATTTCATGCTTTTAATAGGTGGGGCGAGGTTGTTTTCCAGAATGCAGGAATAATAACAGGGAACCACGTATGTGTATGGGATGGAACAGGGGCTTCTTATGGTCCTTATGAATGTATAGTTAAATTTAGAAATAGTTGCGGAGAAGAAAAGTATAAGGTATATGATGTTACAGTGTTAGGTAGTAAAAACTTAGCATTGCAGGATGATGATACAACCAATCAAAATGCACTTGTATTTAAGGATAATGAAATAAATAATGCTGATTCAATTGATTCATTCAAAAATCATGCAAATGCTTCAATTCAAATATATCCCAATCCAAATGAAGGGATTTTTAATTTGACCATAGAAAACATTAGCCTTCCGGTAAATTTAAAAATGGTTAATACCCTTGGTAAAATCATTTTTGAAAACAAAAATATGAATGTTCATAAAAATAAGATTGAATTAAAAGAGGATGTAAAACCGGGGGTTTATTTTTTACAAATAAGTAATAAAAACAATAAATTTATACGAAAATTAATAATTTATTAGACCATGAAAAATAGTAAAAAAATATTTATTTTCCTGTTTTTTCTTTCATTTTTTATGTATTTATCATGTCCATTCTATATAGATTCTCAAAATTATGAATTATGCATTTATAAAACAAAAAATGATTATTCTGAAAATGTACCTGTTGAGCTTTCTAAGGATAATACAAGAATTACATCATTTTCGGGACCCAGAGGTTTTTCTGACAGATACCCGTTAAAATTAACAAATAATTATTTACTTGGTGGCACATTTGGTATTAATACAGGTTTTTTATCAATTACAAAAACAGAATATAAAGAAAATTATGATGTGGCACCAGGGCCGGATAGTTTATATGCATTATTAATTGATAAAGATCCCTTTAAAGAATTTTATTACCATAATAGGGGTTATGATGTATTTTGCAATGAAGATATTGATGGGCTGGATACAGCAAGGATAAACGACATTATAATGAATGGAGAACTTGAACTTTATTTTGAAAGGCTTAAATAAATGATGAAACTAAAATTATTCATATTGTTATTGATTATCCCTGCATTTTCTAATGCACAGGTTAGTTTTAAAGTGTTTTCAAACCCAAGCTATACTTATTATAATAATAAGGAATTTCGTCGTCCTGTAATAAAAAACAGCATTGGGGTAAATACCAGTTTTTCGAAAAAAGAAAAAATCAAATATTGGTTTGGTATCAATTTGGTTAACAGGGGCTGGAAGGATGAGTTTTCAGAAGCATCAACAAGTGTAATAAAATGGAATTTTTTATATTTGGAATTACCTTTCATTATGGAAATAAAATTAATTGATTTATCATCCGGTGATTTATATCTTGAAACCGGTCTTGCACATGGTGTTTTATTGAAACATACAAAAGAAAATGAAGATAAAAGTGTGGATTTGGTGAATGCAGTACATGGAGATTTTAATTCTTCTAGTCTATTTGCTGAAACATCAATATATTTGGGCTTGGGGTATAAGTATCATGTTGACTATGATTTTTTGTCAAGCATTGAAATACAGCCTAACTATTATTTGCAAATGTATAATTATAATTCTGCTTATAGTGGAGAGTATTCTATCCGTCTATACACAAAAAAAATTCAGAGTGTTGGTGTGAAAATTATATTTAACCTTAAAATTCATAATAATTGATATCTTACAACCATGCAAAACCAATACATTACCAATAGGTGATAAAAATTATAAAAATGAATACATTACCATTAAATTCATTAAGTTATGAAAATTAATCATATAGTCATTTTTGTGATTTTATCTTTATTTGTTCCCAGGGAATCTATGCTCAGGAGACCGTTAGTGATAGTTTAAAAGGTGAAGCTGATAAAAATAAGATTAAAAAGAATACAGTTTACTTTGAGATTTTGGGCAATGGTATGTTTTATAGTATTTATTATGACAGGGTTATTTACAAAAAAAAATGAAAAAGGTGTTTCTGTTGCTATGGGTTTAACCTATTTTCCTCACAATGCCAATGAAATTGCCCCGTATTTGGAGCACAATAGTGGTTATGTGTCTCCATAAATAAATTATTTTACAGGAAATAAACATATGCTAGAGCTTGGTCTTGGTTATACTTTATATATGCGCTATCTTGATAATCCTTCTCAGCTAGCAGAGCCAGGATTTTATTATATGCATTTTATGTTTGCACGCATTGGATATCGTTATCAAAACCCTAAAAACGGTTTGTTTTTTAAAGCTGCCTTTTTGCCTTATGCAGCGTTTGATGATTTCTTTTTGGGAGGAGTAATTATTTTGCCCCATATAGGGATTGCTGTTGGTAAGTCATTTTAATAATTATACTATGAAATTTACTGAATATCGTTTAAACCTGTTATTAATTTTCATGCTACCAATTTTATTGTTGCATGTAAATTCTGAATGCAAATCACAGGATATAAAGAATGATAGCGTTATTAATTATAATCAAAAGAATGAAAATGAAAGATTAAGGAAAAATAGTGTTTATCTGGAATTGTTTGGTAATTCATTTTATCAATATAACATGGGGTATGACAGAATACTGTTTGATAAAAGAAAAAATAAATTATCAATCGCATCAGGAATTGGATATTTACCTTTGGAAATATCATCTTTGAATTGTGAATGGTTTAATTATATTTTTACATCACAGGTAAATTACTTTACAGGCAAAGAACATCATTTTGAAACCGGTCTGGGTTTTACTTATATTGGTAAAAAAAACAGTGACTATTATGAAATGCTTATATCGTTAAGAATAGGTTATCGTTACCAAAAACAAGATGGTGGGCTATTTATCAAATCCAGTTTGACACCTTTGTATTTTTTAAAAATAAATCAATTTGGACCATGGGCAGGTGTTGTAGTTGGCTGGACATTTTAAATGGGATGTGTGTTTATTATAGCGCTCTATTTCATGATTATGAATACGTAGAATCAGGTCCCGGCCTCGAACAAATTAAATTCATCGAAGCCCCGAACGGAAATAAAATATATTACCATTACGATTATCAAGACAGGGTGCGGAAAACCGAAGAAACCATTGACGGGCAAAATTACAATCATTATTTTGATTACGATGATTATTCCAAACTAAAAACAGAAACCTATCCCGGCGGGTTTAAGCTCATTTATAACTATAATGACAATGGTGAACTCATCAGTATAAAAAGAGATGATAATGGTGAAACTGCCTGGTATTGCGACGATTACAATGCCAAAGGACAACCCGGAACCATATATCTTGGAAAACCAGGGCTGTGAATTAACAACAAATTACACGTATGATTCGTTTAATAGGATATCAGACATCATAACCGGAAACCATTTTAATATGCATTATCAGTGGGAGGCATCAACAGGCAATCTAAATTACAGGACAGACAACATACACGGATTGACAGAAAATTTCCAGTATGATGATGTTGACCGTTTAACCGGCTGGCAGGTTGACGGCTTTGATGCACACACCATTGATTATGCCACAAACGGCAACATTAATTTTAAAACCGGCACCGGTGATTATGCTTATCACTTTTCAAAACCACATGCGGTAGAGAAAATTGAAAACCCAACCACTGCCATAAGCACAGACAGGCAAGATATAACATATACGTCTTTTCATAAACCAAGCCATATTACACAAGATGAGCAGGAATATGACGGTGAATATGAGTATAAACTGGAATTTCAGTACGGGCCGGGAAACAACCGTAAAAAAACCGTGTTGTACCAAGATAATCAGCCCGTAAAAACAAGAATATTTGCCGGCAATTATGAAAAAGAGATACTGGCGAATGGCACGGTTAAGGAATATAATTACATCAGCTGACCCAACGGTCTTATCGCGGTGTATATTGTTGTAAATGGCACAGGCACTTTATATTACACAGTAACCGACCATCTCGGCAGCATCATCCAGCTAATTGATGCCAACGGAACCGTAATTGAAGAAACCAATTACGGACCATGGGGCAGATACCGCAACCCCGATACATGGCAATATGACAATACAGCAAGCTTGAGCATGATTCACAGAGGATATACGGGGCATCAAATGCTCAATGAGTTTGACCTAATCCACATGAACGGCCGCATGTATGATATCCCGTTCTCGGCCGCATGCTCTCCCCCGACAACTACGTGCAAAACCCCACCAACCCGCAAAACTACAACCGCTATGCGTATTGCTACAACAACCCGCTGAAATATACTGACCCGGATGGGGAAAGTCTTATTTTAGCAGGTTTAACATTAGGGACATTTATGACAGGCTCAATATTAGATCATTTATTAAATACTGGTGATTGCAATGATGAAAACGCGTGGGGGGGCTGTTAAAGCCGGTGCCAGACAAGGCTTGAATGCATATAATCAAATTAATAGTGTTACATCTGTAAATATTTACTCAGGTGATAATTGGCATGTATCTGCAGGATTATCATTAATAGGTGGTCCTGATTTTCACTCCAGTATTTCTTATACAACAGGTGATTGGACTTTTGGAACAAATGTAGGATTGAATTATGGAATTAATCTTGAATCCAATGTTGCTGCATGGGTACCTTTTGCAGGTGGGGGTATAAGCTATTATAATCCTGATTCAAAACTTGGAGGTACAATTGGAGCTACAGCATGGGGCGGATAACATAGCCAGGCTAATTGGATAGCTCAGTTTAGATATGACGAATTTAGCTTTACCATGACAAACGATTATGGTATCAGCGAGGGAGATAAATGGCGCACTGCTGCTGCGGAAATTGATTATAATGATTTTACTTTTGGGTTTAATGTTTACACTACGGTACATGGTAAAGAGTTTATAGATTGGGAATCTAAAATCTGGGGTAAACATAAATATGGTTTGGGAGCATATAAAAAAGGAAGAAGATTGCAAAGTCCTGCTTATGTTGGATATAAAAATATGGGTATGTTATATAGGGTTGGTATTGACAGCCCATGGGTACAGGATGCAACTCAAAACTGGAAACATCATGGCATGAAAAAACACCATATTTCCAAACTGACTATAAAACTCCACCAAAACCATATTTCTACTATGGTAATTATAATCCTTATACACTTTATTAAGCATTAATGCGATTTATGTCAAAAAAGATAAATGCCATATTAGTTATCCTGATAATAGTCATGTTATTAAGTTCTTGTTTTGTTAACAGGCAGCAATTTACACTGTATGAAAAATATCCTTTTCAGAATGATTCTAAAAGAATTAAATTAAATGGTGGTTATTATTACATTCGGAAAGAAAAATCACATAAATTCGAGTATTCATTAATTTTCTATAAAGATGGCAAGGTAAAATATAATTTGACCGGATTAAATCATTGGGGACATTATAAAATAACCGGTGACAGCTTGCATATAGAATATTTCTATGTAGATCCTATGAATTTTTATAAATATAATACGATGGAATTATTTGGGGAAATAATAAATGACACAACTATACATATAACAAAAGATAGATGTGATTGGTGTGAAAATGTATATGCAGGATATGACAATACAACGGAAAAGATATTTTCACCTCCTAGGAAATTTATCTTTGAAAAAGAATCCAAACCTGATTTAACTAAAGCATGGTTCCACGATAAAAACTGGTACCAAGAGGGTTTAAAACAAAGGGAAGATAAACGGTAATTATAATTCATATTCCCAAACCACTTACTAACCCCGATTTTTCATAATCAATTTTGAAATAAACGTTAATGCAATCGGAATTCCAATGCTTATAAATTCTTTGTGTTTTTCCAGTCCTTTTTGTTCTTTCAGAAACTCAGTTATGCTTTGGATAATTAGCGCATTGATATCTCTACGCTTTGTTTCATTTTTTTTGTTTTTGTGAATTCCAGCTACATTTATGAACGTAGAAATTAGTTCATTTTGGGTGATAAATTCCTGTTCAGTTTGATGAACACGATTTTTCAATTCTGCTTTGACATGTATTAATTCATTGTAGTTGTTTATCATAGCCGTTATTTATTTCTGCTTATTTGTTTCTTGAAATACTGTCCGGATTATATCGTTTTTGATGTTTTTCTCGAGTAATTGTTTTTTGAAAATAAACATAATAATCAATACTAAAAGATATCCCCCTGCTATTGCAAGAAATCCAGTTGTGTATGACTCATAAGTTTCTCCAATCCACAGCGCAGCAGCTATTGAGGCAAAAAAGAAAACTAAGCCTGCAATAATAAATAGTATTATTCTTTTAAAAACGACAGATAAGGCATCTGTTAGTTTTTCTGTTGCTTCAACTTTCACGAGCAATAGGCGTGTGTTAATATATTCTTCAATTTTTTTCAGCATATCGCTATTCTTAAATTGTATTAGACGAGTATAAAAAGTATAAAGTTCTTAAAGTAAAAAGTTTGCTGGCTAGCCTGTCGTTGCTTTTTTAAAAGAACAAACGACAGACCCCCATTTTGCAGGAGATACAATTGTTCATCTCGTTTTTTGTGAAATGATTGATGAAAACTGTAGATTGTTGCCAGCGCACTTTGGTTAGAAACTATCAGTTACTAACTGGCACTTGTTTTTTTGCTTGTTTTTTTACTTTCTTCTTCTTTTTTCTCTTCTCTGCTTAAAAATTCTTTTAAGTTAGAAAGCAAGTCATCAGTTTTATCTGATATGTTTTGTCTAGTTTCTTTACCACTTGCAGGTGCAACAAGAATTCCTGTAATAACTCCAGCTGCAACTCCACTTAAAATTCCTAATAAAATTTTTCCACTGTTTGACATAATTTATTTTTTTTTAGTTAAACATTTATTTAATTTCTGAAGATTAGGCTTATTGTTTGATTTTGATAAACTTCATCATCATTACCTTTATAATAACATATTTTTTGACATGACCAAATGTTTCGTGTAATTATTTCTTTTTTTTTGTTTGTTGCTGTATTAATATAGTTGTTTTTGATATTACAGCTGTTTTTTTCTTTAATTTGAATATTGTTTGACACTGTTGTCCGGTAAATGACCGCCATGTCTTCCGGGATGGGAAAAAAGGGCGATGACACTCTGCTTAATTTGAATTTGTTTAGTATTTAAAAATTAGGATTTAGGATTTCCCTGCCCGTCCCTGACTGCCAGGCGGCAGGCGGACAGTTTATCTGGGTTAGGTCAATTGGTATTTGTGTATTGATTAGGTCAATTATAAATTATAAACAATCATAACAATGTATGAAATTGAAAAATTTGTATAATTTCAAATAAATTAAGGTGGTAGTTTTTTCTCTTAAACAAAAAATTGTATCTTTCGTTGCTAAAAAAACCGTATATGAGTAAAGTCGTCAAATTATCTGTCATATTTATATTAATTTTCACCTTATTCTCATGTAAAGGTGGCAAAGACATGACAGATTATGCTGCAATGGATTCTGACAATAAGGTGGAAGATCACTTTGTAGGAGAAGATTATACCGAGCGGATACTGGGTGTCGAATTTGAGATGATTGCTATTGAGGGTGGCGTTTATTATATGGGGTCTGATGATGCGGATGCAAATGATGATGAAAATCCGCTTCATAAGGTGCGCCTTGATAATTTTTATCTTTGCAAATATGAAGTAACGCAGTTTCAGTGGGAGGCAATTATTGGTGATAACCCATCCTATAATAAAGGTTGTGATGATTGTCCTGTGGAAAATATTATGTTTCGTGTTGAGGAGTTTATTGATGCATTGAATCAGGTTACTGGGAAAAATTACCGTTTGCCAACTGAAGCAGAATGGGAATATGCTGCCCGAGGAGGACAAGACATGCCGAGTTTAGATAATCGAATAGATTTTACATTTAGTGAAAGTAATCAAATTGATGAGGTGGCTTGGTGTGCTGACAATAGCCGTGGTAAGACTCATCCAGTTGGTTTGAAAAAATCCAATGCACTTGGGATTTATGATATGACTGGTAACGTTTGGGAACCTTGTCAGGATAAATATTATGCAGATTATTATAATTTCTCTGTACCGAATAACCCTGTAAATCCTGCTATGGGAGATTATCAGGTTTTGCGTGGGGGTTCATGGTTTAATGATTCATATAACTGCAGAAATACAAATCGAGTTGAAGGTTTTCGCAATTATGGAAGCAATACCAGAGGAATTCGTTTGGCGCATGATTTATAGCCAAGAAATAAGTGCTTCCTACTCTTTTGATATGTGAATTTTGTGGGCGATATTAAAAAACGTACTTTTACAATGAATTTAGCCTGTTAATTATGGTTCAAAAACCGAATCGGAAAAAAGTCTATAGTCGTTTTGTAAGCATCACAATTGCATTAACATATGTCGCTTTAGCGGGATTTATTGTGAGTTTTGAGTATTGTAAAGTTCATAGACTTGAATTGTGGTCTGAAGCATTATGTATTATTTTCTTGCTGATTTTTGCTGCTGGTTTTTATTTGGGATTTATTCGTACCGGTTTATGGCGTTTTATTCATAAGCCCTCACGTCAAATGGATGAAAAGGATTTTGAAATTACTAGCAAAGCCTTACGGATCGCTTATACCGTGTTTGCACTTTTTATTATATCGCTTTTGCTGGTTTTTTCCTTTGCCGGATACAGCCCCGATTTGGTTAGTGTAATCGGCATCTTTTTACTTGCTCATACTTTGCCTTCTGCCGTTGTCGGATGGACAAAATCTGAGAAAGAAGGGTTGAGGTGAAAAAAAACTAAACTCCTAAACTACTGCACCGAAATAACTTGCACATCAAAAACAAGCGTTGACCATGGCGGTACCGGACCACGTTGCTCTTCGCCGTATGCTAATTCAAATGGCACAATAATTTTTGCTGTACTACCTTGTTTTAACCCAATTAATCCAATTTCTAATCCTGGGATTATTTCTTGCTCGCCAAGATTCACTTTAAATACTTCTTTTTCTTTATATGTGGTAGAAAATAGCTCGTCATTTAGAAATCTGCCATTGTAATGGATGCTGACAATGGAGTTTTCAGTCACTTTCTGTCCGTTTCCTTCGTAGGTGATTTCTCGTAAAACATCGCCATTTAATGTGTTTGGATTGAGTCCTTTTTTAAGCACATAGCGTTTAATTTCGCTTTCTTCAAATTTACGTTTGTCATTTAGTTTATCTTGCTGTAAGACAACCCATTTTTCAGATGGAATAATTTTCATAAGTCGAATATGAAATCGTAACGAATCACCCGGCACGATAAAATGTGGAAGCTCTGCAATTTGTCGAGTGTGTTTGTAAAATTTTGTTGCATCGAGAATAAACTCGGCACTGTCATTTTCATGCATCTGAAAAAGTGCTTCGTCTATGGTGCCAACGAGATCGGGTTTTGTCATGCGCATTTTCATGGTGTCTAACAGTTCTGTCGATGAAAATAATAGGCTATCTTCTAGATAATAGCCCATTCTTAAGTATATAACATCTCCTGGATTTGGATACGGCATATTGGGATAATACTCATGCATATGGTATTTTAATCCGGTTTCCAGTACTTTGTAATAAACTGGGGCTTCACTGCTGTCTTTTTCTGATAAATCTTGTCTTTTGGCGATAGATTCATTCGTGCTTACACTGTCTGTTTTTACCGTGTCTGTTTCTATTTTATTTGATTTGTTTTTGGGATTGCATGCGTGTACTGCAAACAATATCAAAATTAAAATCAGACTGTGAATTTTTTTTGTCCGCATTATTGTATATTTATTAATTCAATGTCAAAAACTAAAGATGAGTAGGGGAGAATATCCTGACCTCTTCCGCGCTTCCCGTAAGCCAGTTTTGATGGAATAATGAGTTTGGCTTTTTCACCTTTTTTCATCATTGCAATGCCTTCTTCCCAACCGGGAATTACTTGTCCTGCACCCAATGTAAATTGAAATGGGGATTTGCCAATGGAAGAATCAAAGACTTTTCCACTGATTAAACTTCCGGTATAATGCACTGAAATCTTATCTCCGGGTTTTGCTGTTTCGTCGCTTCCTGCTTGAATAGGCACGTAATATAAGCCCGATTCAGTAGGAGTAACAGTTACGTTGGTAATGTTTAGATAATTTTCCAACAGTTCCATTTCTTTTGTTTCACTGTAGTGGTAGTTTTTGTCTAAATGACTGGAATAGTCCTCTTTTTTAAGAATATTTATCATTCTGACATGTACCACAATATCATCCTTTAGGGATACATTTTTCGGTAATTTTTCCTGTCTTAACGAAAATCGGTAAAAATCCTGTGCATTTATTTTAAAGCTTGCCGAATCGCCTATGTTCATCATGTTTAATCCGTCTTCTAAACTGCCGCCAGGATGTGTTGCTCCTTTGATTGTTTGCATGTAGGTTCTGTCTGAATTATGCGAATCAAAAAGTAAAACCCCATCTGTGGTTTCATAAATTAGGTCTAAAATTACGACATCGTTTGTTACCGGTTTTTTATTATTCGGAAATGACTCATGCAATTGATATTGTAAACCACTGTCTGCAGTTTTAAAATTGTCATTATCAGTATTTTGATTCTTGCAACTGACAATGAATAGGAGACTTAAAAGATAAATTAAATATTGTTTTTTCATTTCTTAATCAGTTTATATAACACAAATCAATACAATTTACTTAACTCTAAATCATACACTAAAATTGCATCTGTAGGGATTTTATTACCATCACCCGGCATTCCGTATGCTAAATGTGGAGGGATGATAACATGCGCTTTATCTCCTATTCGCATTGCGAGTAAGGCTTCTTCCAGGCCGCTTTCAATATCTGCTCTGCCAAGTTTTATTTGTCGAGGGCCGGTACTGTCAGATGAATAACAGAATTGTCCGTCCAATAAATGAAGATCGTAATGAAAAACCGCCATAAAGCCACTGTCAGCTTTCATGCCAGTTCCGGGTTCATAAATGGAATAAAATAAACCGCTTTCAGAACGTGTCATGTCCCAGCTTCTACGTTCGGCATAGCGCTGAATCATCATATCTTGATCACGAACTTTTGCATGATTCCATTCCATCATGGGTTCATTATATTGCTTTTTTACACTGTCCATTGACATGGGCTCTGAGCTGGTGGAGTTGCGGTTGCATGAGCAAGCACCCATTATCAAAATCAAAATGCTGATGGTTATTATTGTTCTCATAATTTGAGCGTGTTTAAGAAATCAGGTAATACAGAAACGAATTTATCGATACTTTCTTGTAAAGTAAGTTGAGAATTTCCGCCGGCCGCATTTTTATGTCCTCCACCATTAAAATATTTGGCGGCAAATTCATTGGCAGGAAAGTCGCCTATACTACGGAAAGATAGCTTTATTTCATTGGCTTTTTCTATAAAAAGTACTGTAAAAACGGTGCCTTTAATTGATAGAGGATAGTTTACAAATCCTTCGGTATCACCGGATTTGTAATTGAAAGTTTTCATGTCTGCTTTGCTTAGCGCAATGTATGCCGTTTTGTGTTCAGGGAAATAATGCATGCGTTTGTTTAATGCTAATCCTAGTAATTGCATGCGATCAAATGAATAGTTGTTGTAAATCTGAGCATAAACATTGTCTTTACGGACACCTTTTTTCAATAGATTGGCAACAACTTCAAATATTTTCGGGTCAGATGAATTGTAGTTAAAACAACCGGTATCCGTTAATATTCCGCAGTAAAATGCTTCTGCAATATCTTGGTCAATCAGATGATCCCATTCCCATGTTTGAAAAAGATGATAAACGAGTTCTGCTGTTGAGCTCATTTCTGTTTCGGAAATTGAGTAATCAAAATGATTTTCAGGATGGGGATGATGATCAATCAATATTTTTGTTGCCTCGTGATTTTTTACTGGCTCAGCTAGCCAATCAATTCGGTTCAGGGCATTAAAATCTTGCAAAAGCAAGACATCACAGGTTTCTAGCCTTTTCAAAGTGGCTGGTTTATCCTTATCAGCAACAATTATTTCTTGCTCGTCTTTTATCCAACTCAAAAAATCAGGATATTGATTAGGTGTAAAGACATCAACTTTAATGTTTTGCTTTTTTAAACTCATGTACATTGCCATGGATGAGCCCAATGCATCTCCGTCGGGATTTTTGTGAGTTATGATTCCGACATGTTTTGCATTTGCAATTATGTTGCGGATTTGCTTAAGTGTTTTTTCTGTTTGTTTTATATTCATTTTATGATATTCTGATTTTTGCAAATGTAAGGTTTTTCTTGCAGACAATATGGACATACATTATTTGAGAATAATGTCATCAATCACATTGCGCCCAACTTGCTCATTAATTCGATAAATTAATTTTTTTCGTTGTCCTGTTAATTCGTGGCGTAATATAGATGAGCGTAGATGTACTACCATGGTTCTGTCTCGGAAATAAATGCGATCTGTATAAGCAGCGGCATTTTTCCCGACAACCTGTTCCCAATTTCGCTTGATATTGGCTCTGTCCACCCCATTTTCGAGATGATATTGCTTCTTCATCAGTTTTATAAGGTCTGATATACCTTGTGTTTGTGATCTTCTCATATCAAATTGCGCTTATTGTACAATAGTTTATTTTACGCTTTTATGAAATTGAATATCTAATAATATCATAAGTTTGCAAGATACAAAAAGCTATTTAGAGTCTGTCCATAAAGTCCGATTTCTTCGTTATGTTCGTATTTAAAACAGTCGATCTGCCAGCTGGCGGAAACTTCTTGATTTTAAATACTTCACAAGCATTTCGGCCAAGCTCAGCATAACACCTCGAACTCGAACTTTATGAATCAGACTCCGACTAAATGGACGAGCACTATTTAGAAATCATGAGTCCAGTCTCGTATATTTGCAAACATACGAGACTGAACTAATTCATAAAAGTTAAAGTGAATTATCTTTTTGTAAATCATTGTGGAAGTGTTTCTTTGTCAGGTGGTTGTACGAAATGTGGTTTTGTTAATATATTATTTTTCAAATGAATTTCCTTTTTTCGTAATAATTTATAAAATTTGTAAAAATTATTATCATGGATAAGCAAACAAATCAGATTCTTGAATTTGTTGCTGTTTCTAAGGAAACAGTGAGTTTTCTTGAGGAGCAGGAGGGATTGACAACGCATGATTTCATCCTTAAGGCAAGGCAAATAC
Source organism: Bacteroidota bacterium (assembly GCA_034658655.1). GTDB lineage: Bacteria > Bacteroidota > Bacteroidia > Bacteroidales > ML635J-15 > JAQIBY01. The sequence continues at coordinate 14,188 of JAYEFQ010000156.1, read as the reverse complement.
TTTCTTTATTGTACCTCAAAGCCAGTTTTTTACCAGAAACGGAAAATGTACTGGACGGAGAGTTGGAGCAATTTGTAACTCCCGAACATTATGAATACATGAAACTCATGATAAAACAAAAGCTTGGCGATTTTGATGCGACCATTCAGCTTGAAGATGAGTTTATGATGAATACTGAGGATTTTTTGCACGTGGAATTGTCTGAACTCTTTGCGGACATTTATCAGGATATTGGGAATTTTTTATTGCAGTATCGTGAGGGAGATGAATCTATTCGCAATGATGCAGTATGGGAGTGTCGATATAATTTCCAGCAATACTGGGGCTTACGCACCTTAATTTTAACCGAGCATTTGCATCGAATTTCTATTAGTGACGAATTTGTAAGTAAGGAGCAGTTATGAAAGATGGAATTCCTGAAATTATTGAAAAAGAAGCTATCCGAAAATTGCCAATCGTTGCTTTCGATGGAGAAATTGTTGTGGTTGATCAGGTGCAATACGTGCAGGACGCCGTGGATTTTCTTTCGCAGTTTGATGTCATTGGGTTTGATACGGAAACGAAACCTTCCTTTAAAAAAGGAAGCTCCAATCAGCATCAGGTTGCCGTTTTGCAATTGTATGCCGACGGTCGCGTTTACTTGTTTCGCTTAAATAAAGTTGGATTGCCACATAATTTGACAAATTTATTAGCAGATCCTAAAATCTTAAAAGTAGGGGCAGCTGTTCATGATGATATAAAAGGATTAAAAGCGTTGACATCTTTTGAAGATGGCGGTTTTGTTGATATTCAAAATCTTGCTGCAAAATTGGAAATAGAAGTTCGTTCTTTACGAAAATTGACAGCCATGTTTTTTCGGCACCGTTTGTCTAAAACTCAGCAATTGTCTAATTGGGAAAGCGATTCACTCTCTGAAGCTCAGACGATATATGCGGCTACCGATGCATGGATTAGTTATGAGTTGTATCGTAAAATGGAGGCGTTTTTATAATTGACCGTTCTCGTATTTTAAAACTAGTATTTCAATTTCTTTGTCTTTGCCTTCTGCATCATAATCTACTTTTAAATTATGTCCGAAAATTCGGGCAATTGCTTGATAGGTGCTGGCAAGTAATCCGCCTCTAAATTCTTTGATGATTTCATAACTAGTTTCTCCGGTTTCTCGATCAATTAATTTGATGAGCAATAAGCCTTGCGAGATGGTTAATTTTTTTATCTTTTCTTCATAAACTTTGCGAAATGTTTTTTCTCTATATTTAATATAGCGTTCTCTTTCTTTTTCATCTGAAATATATTTTATGTTATTTTCAATATCAGCCATGGTGCTACTTAACAACTTTGCGTAGGGATATGCTTTCTTGAAATTACGGATTAATCGGGTGTGGTGTCGTCTCTTGAAAGCTTTCGGGACGCAACTGCTCATGTTCGACTTTTCCGAAGTAACGTAAACCTGTCGCATGAAAATAACCGGATTGGGATCGTTTGCAATGATGCTGTCTAAATTAATTGCATCAAAGTAATATTTAGGAATTTGAGCTTGTAATTTTGTTTCTGAAAATAGCAGCAAGCTCAAAATGAAAAGAATATATGCTGTCAGGTTTTTCATTGCGTAAGATTCTTTATCTTTGGATATTTTACCAATAATTGTACCAAAGTAGTTAATGGAATTAAAGTAGTTAAAATGAATCGGAATATAGAGCAGTTGATTAATTGGGGAATGTTACTTTCACTTGGCTTGATCTGGGGAAGTAGCTTCATTTTAATGAAATACGGATTGCGGACATTTTCCTATGGTCAGGTTGCTGCATTCCGCATGTTTATTGCCTTTGTTATCCTTTTGCCATTTGCAATCAGACATATTAAACTACTTAATAAATCAAATTTTATTGCAATTTTAATTGTCGGTTTTATCGGCAATTGCATTCCTGCATTTATGTTTACATTGGCAGAAACACGTATTGACTCTTCTTTAGCAGGAATGTTGAATGCCATGACTCCGTTTTTTACTTTGATTATTGGTGCCATTGTATATCATGTTCGTGTTGCAGGAAGAGCAGCCGTTGGTGTCGGAATTGGATTGGTTGGTTCGGTCATGCTGATTATGGCTGATGCAGATGGCTTTAGTGGAAGTGTTAATGCATGGGCACTTTTTGTCGTGTTGGCAACGGTAATGTATGGTATTAATATTAACTATGTGAAAGAAAAACTTGCACATTTAAGCGGGTTGCAAATTTCCTCGCTTGCATTTTTTGTTGTTGGTCCTGTTGTAATCACTTACCTCCTTGCTTCCGGATTGCCGGAAACATTTGCTCAACCCAATGCTTGGAATGATTTTGTGTATGTTTTCTTGCTCGGCTTTCTGGGTTCTGCCGTTGCTGTGGTAATGGTAAATATCCTCATTCAGCGAACCACAGCGATTTTTACTTCGTCAGTTACTTATTTAATGCCAGTTGTGGCAATTGGTTGGGGAATAGTTGATGGAGAAAAGCTTAGTGTGGTGCATTATGTAGGAATGGGGTTTGTATTATTTGGTGTATATTTGGTTAATCGAAAAATTAGAAGAAGATGAATTTATCTGGATGGAGAGCGTTTGCACTTTCCGCACTTGGCGGAATTATAATGAGTATTGCATTTACGCAGTGGCATATGGGTTGGATTGCCTTAATTGGTTTGCTTCCTTTTTTATTAATTGAAGATTATATTTTCAAAAATCGTGGTAAATACCGAAGTGTAAGTTTTTATTTGCGCATTTTACCGGGATTTTTAATCTGGAATATAATTTCAATTTTTTGGATATGGTTTTCGACTGCACCTGGTGCTGTATTTGCAGTTTTATGGAATGCTAATGTTATGTGTCTGGCGTTTTTACTGTATCACAAAGTACGTTTGCGCTTTAACAACAAAGAGGCTTATACTGCTTTGGTTGTTTTCTGGTTGGCATTTGAGTTTATTTATTTGCGTGTTACTTTATCTTTCCCTTGGCTGCTACTCGGAAATGCATTTGCAAATAATGTGAGATTTATTCAATGGTATGAATTTACCGGTGTCCCAGGTGGAACATTATGGATACTCATTGTGAATTTGCTCTTTTTCGAGATGCTTAGAACTTATCGCGATGCTAAAGCTTGGACAGCAAAATTGCGAAATTATGTCATTGTAACAAGTGCTTTTTTAATAGTCCCAATCCTTATTTCAGTTATCCAATTTGCAAATTATGAAGAGCAAGGTGAAACATATGATATTGTCGTTTTACAACCAAATATCGACCCGTACAAGAAATTCAAATCATCAACTACAGAGCAATTACACCAGATGTTAGCTTTGTCAGATCGTGTAATGGATGATTCCGTAGATTATTTGGTTTTCCCAGAAACAGCTTTACCACTTTATCTTGATGCTGATTCTGCGGAATTTGAATGGCACCCGATAATTCATGAATTGAGAAATTATTCAAATAAATATCCAAATTTAAAGCTGGTTGTCGGCTTAACTTCACGTGATTTTTATTATACTGAGGCAGAACGGAGTGAAACCTCGCATGCATATCAGGATTTTTGGTTTGATGAGTACAATGTTACTTATCAATTAGATACAACAAGACAGCAGCAAAAATATTATAAATCAAAATTAGTTCCCGGTGTTGAAACCTTGCCTTTGGTTGAAAATTGGACATGGCTGAATGATATGATTATCAATCTCGGTGGTGCGCGAAATAGTTTAACTGGGCAAGAGTACAGAACAGTATTAGTTAATCCTCAGGATTCAATTGCTGTTGGAACACCAATTTGCTATGAAAGTATTTATGGCGAATTTCTTACGGAATTTGTGCGTAACGGAGCAAATTTTTTGTTTGTTGTTACCAATGACGGATGGTGGAAAGATACTCCGGGTTATAAGCAGCATGCTATGTTCAGTCGTATTCGTGCCATTGAAAATCGACGCAGTATTGCTCGTTCGGCAAATACCGGAATTTCATCTTTAATTAATCAAAAAGGCGAAGTGCTTGCATCACGCGGCTGGTGGGTTGAAGCTGTGATTCGTGGCGAAATTCATGCAAACGAAAAATTAACGTTTTACTCACGTTATGGTGATTATATCGGGAGGATTTCATTGTTTGTGGCAGTTCTGATTTTATTGCATCTGATTTCTTATCGATTGATGAATCGACGCTTACGCAAGGAATAAAGCTTATGTAATTTCTTTTTCAAGGTCTTGCTAAGCGCAGGAAAGTCGAGGCTTTGAGTGAAGGAATTCAACCTCTAACTTCAGGGTTGTGGAGTTTAGCGGTTCAAGTACCATCGGTTTCACCGATGGTCATTTATGTTGAAGCCCCTTGGGCTTCTTTGCTTTACAACCCAACCCTTTATTCTGACAACGGAAAGAGTAAGTTTATTTTCTTTGGGCTTTCTTAATTTATTTCCAAAAGACAGATTTCCCATAATGATTACGAAGTGGTTGAATATGCATAACCATGGGTGAAACCCGTGGTGTAACAGCCTTTCCCAACGTTGGCTTTTGGCGCTGATTTTGCCGCGAAGCACGCAAAATCCGTGACAAAAGCGAAGCTAAAACCACTCAACCCGATGTCGAAATCACTCGAAGCCCAGGTTCCGACCACCGTCTGGTGGTAATGGATGCGTGGACACGATTTGAAAAACGAGCGGGCGTTGTTGCGTAGAAGCGTCTCCGAAAGCTTTCGGGAGGCGAAAAATATCAATCACAGCCAGCAGTTTAGTACAATGCAACCGTTTGGAGTTTGAGATTTATTTGTTATTTGTTTTTTGTCTTTTGGTGCTTTTTTTTTACCATTAAGAAATTAAGAAAGTTAAGGGTTTTCATTAAGATTCTTTTCAACTAGTCAGCTGGGCGTTAGCGTTAAGCAACAGGCCTCGGCTGTTGCTTGTTAATGCGGGGTAAGGGCAGGGTGCTTAGGGTATGAGTAGTAAAAAAGGTAGCCTGGATATTTATTGCAGGAGGCCTTATTTCATAGCCTCTAATCCTTTATCTAACCATTCGACAAAAATCTCGGGATTTTTTTCGTATTCCATGGTTTCACTGATGATTTTTTCTTCAGTTTTCGGATTAATCAATACATAAAACGGTTGGGAATTCATGTCGAATTTACTGATTTGGAAATCCAGATTTTGTTTTCCGATAGTTTTCTTCATTCTACCGTCTAGTTCAGATTCATACCATTCAGATTCAGGCAATTCTTTTCGTTCATCTGTCAGTAGTTTTGTTATAATTACCTTATTGTTCAGATAATCTTGAACTTGTTCATCTTCCCAAATGAATGATTGCATTTGCTTGCAATTGCTGCAGCCGTGTCCGCTGAAATAAACTAATAATGGTCTGTTTTTTTCTTTTGCGCAATCAAGCCCTTGCTGATAGTCGAAATATCCTTGGATGTTGTTTCCATAATGCAAGAAATCAGTGTATTTTGGGTCTTCACAAAGTGCTTCTTCAATTTCAACAGTGCTTCCGCCACCTGCTTTTAATTCAAAGTTTTGTGCTGTCATTGGTGGTAAAACGGATGCAATCGGAGTGAGTTTGGCTCCAAACATTCCGGGTAATAAATAAAGTGCAAATGAGAATGAGGCAATTGCAATAAACAATCTGAATACTCCAACATGCTTTAAATCACTGTCATGTGAAAATTTGATTTTCCCGAGCAAATAAAATCCCATTAGGGTAAAAAGGACAATCCAAATTGCGAGATATAAATCTCTGCTTAAGAAACTTAAATTATACGTTTGGTCGATATTGGATAAAAATTTCATTGAGAAAGCCAAGAGGATAAATGCGAATACGACTTTTACAGCATTCATCCAACCACCTGATTTTGGTAATTTTTTTAGCATGTTAGGTGAAATTGCAAGTAGTGTAAATGGCAGGGCGAAACCGAATCCAAATCCCATCATGCCGATGGTTGGTTCTAACCACGAGCCACTGGCAGCTCCTTTTACAAGGATTGCACCGACTATTGGTCCCGTGCATGAAAAACTGACAATAACTAAAGTAACTGCCATGAAAAATGATGCAATTAATCCGCCTTTGTCCACTTGCTGATCTGCCTTATTTGCAAGACCTGTTGGTAAGGTAATCTCAAATAATCCAAAGAATGACATTGAAAAGATGACAAAGAGTATGAAGAAAATGGTATTTGCCACCCAGCTTGTACTTAGTACGTTTGTTAAGTCAGCTCCAGCACTAGTTAGCGAGACAATTAATCCAACCAGCGTATAGAGGAAAATAATTGAAATCCCGAAAATGAGGGCTTTCATAATTCCGGCTGCTCTGCTTGATTGTCCTTGTAAAAAGAAACTTACTGTCATAGGAATCATTGGAAACACACAGGGTGTAAGTACACCAAGTAATCCGCCTCCAATTGCCATTAATAAAAAGCCCCAGAATCCACTTTTCTCGTCTTCTTCATTTTCTTTGGTACTTTCAGTTTGAGTCGCATTATTATCAGTATGTGCATTCGCGTTTATTTCCGTTTCTTCCTCGTCCTGAGTTTTTTCCTCATCAGAAGGGACATCTTCAACCTCCGTTGCATCATCTTGATTTGCATTATCTTCGATTTCTTCAGCAACCTCCTGTGCCTTTTTTGAGCTTTCAATTTTTACCGGTTTAATGTTGAAAACCATATCTTCGGTAACTAGCACACATCGGCCATCTATGTCGTAACATGCTTGTCCATCAAGCAGTCCTTCAATGGTAAATTTATCTTGGGTGTTAAGTTTGATTTTTTGTTTGTATTGTACCGTTTTTTCATGATATTTAACGGTTATCTTAAACACATCGTCGAACACTTCTTTGGGCATAGGTAATTCTGACAAACCACCAACGAGACTATAATTGTCTGACTCATCGAATTCAATAAACATTGGCATCGGACCACCCTCTTCAATATCGATGGTATATAAATGCCAGTCTGGTTCAATATTCCCAGACATGATTAAATAAAATTCCTGCTCGTTAATTTGCTCTGTGGAAAATGTCCACGACACAGGATTCACTTGTTGAGCGTTTACAAAAACTGATAATAAAAGCATAGTTATAATTGCCATGCCTTTAGTCCTTAGGACGTTTAAACGTTTCATAGATTGTGATTTATTTAATTACAATATTATTTCTTCATCCTTCTCATTAAAGAAATGGTATTCAATAATAGTATATTGCATGGACGCAAAAACATGAATGCTTAATTTTGTTTTTTTCTGCCATTGTTTCTTTAATGATTTGAAACCTGTTTTCTTATTAATATACGCTTCAAGGAACGGATGCACTTTTATGGTAACCCGTTTTGTCTTATTTTGTTTAGCGAGTAATTGTAATTTATTTTCAATTTCGTCGAGGATGAGAATTCCAGCTTGAATTTTTCCTTTTCCGAGGCAGGTAGGGCAAGTTTCTTCGGTTTGAATGTGCATTTCAGGACGAACACGTTGTCTGGTAATTTGCATGAGACCGAATTTGCTGAGTTGTAAGATGTGATGTTTTGCACGTTCATCAGCCATTTCATTTTTCATTTTTTCAAATAGCTGTTGACGATGATTTGGATCTGTCATGTCAATGAAATCAACCACAATTATACCGCCCATGTCTCTTAGTTTGAGTTGTCTGGCTATTTCGGCAGCAGCAGTTAAATTTACAGAAAGTGCATTATTTTCCTGTCCAGTTGTGTTTTTTTTGTTTCCACTGTTCACATCAATAACATGCAGTGCTTCGGTGTGTTCAATAATTAGGTAGGTGCCATCTTTCATTGGCACAGTTTTTCCGAAAAGTGTTTTAATTTGTTTCTCAATAGAAAAGTGCTCAAAAATTGGAGTTTTTCCTTTGAATTGCTTTACAATGTTCGTTTTATCTGGGGCAATTTTTTGTATGTAATTTTTAATTTCCACATAAGTAGTGTCATCATCCACAGTGATTTGTGAAAAATCGCTGTTTAAGATATCACGTAGGATTGCTTCAGTACGATTTACTTCTCCGATAATTAATTGGGGTGGTTTGGCATCTTGAATTTTTTTAATGCCGCGTTCCCATTTTTCAGTGAGATATCGAAGCTCTTTATCAAGGTCGGCAACCCGTTTTGTTTGCGCTGCCGTTCGAATAATGACACCATAATTTTTAGGACGAATGCTTTCAATTAGATTGATTAGTCTTCGTTTTTCTTCCTGTGAATTAATTTTTTGGGAAACTGATACCTTATTTGAAAAAGGCATTAGTACTAGGTTTCTTCCGGCAATTGAAATTTCAGATGCAAGCCGTGGTCCTTTTAAAGAAATTGGCTCTTTTGCGATTTGCACAACGACTTGTTCACCACCGTTAAGTACATCAGAAATTTTCCCGTTTTTATCAATTTCGGGTTCTAGGCGTACTCTGTTTGAAGGTCGTTTTTTTGCTTTAGGTGATTGTAATATTCCTGTGAATTTTTTTAATGTTGAAAAGTTTGGACCAAGATCAAGATAATGCAAAAACGCATCACGTTGATATCCAACATTAACGAATGCTGCATTTAGTCCTGTCATTAGTTTTTTCACCTTTCCAAGATAAATGTCACCAACTGAAAATTTATGGTTGTTGTCTTCTTGATGTAATTCAACAAGCTGTTTGTTTTTCAGTAGTGCAATTCTAATCCCGGTTGGTTTAACTTCGACAACGAGTTCATTATTTGCATTTTGCACTTTATTCACGAGAAAATTCTGTATTAACAAACCAAAGCTTTAGGGTGTCCTAAAGCTTTGGCTTTCATTAAAAGAATTGAAAATTATTTCTTTTTATGTCTGTTTTTACGCAGTCTTTTTTTCCGTTTGTGCGTTGAAATCTTATGTCTTTTTCTTTTTTTACCGCTTGGCATAGTCTCAAATTTTTAAAGGTGATTAATTATTGTCTTTAACTTCGCTAACAAATGTTTTTGAAGGTTTAAACGCTGGAATTTTGTGTGCAGGAATGGTGATTGTTGTATTCTTGCTAATATTTCTAGCGGTTTTTTCAGCACGTTCTTTAATTATGAAAGAACCAAAACCTCTGAGATATACATTGTCTCCTTTTACCAGTCCGTCTTTTACCGTGTTCATAAACTCTTCAACTGTCCGTTGAACGATTACTTTCTCAATTCCTGAGTTTTTTGAAATTTCGTTTACGATGTCTGCTTTAGTCATTATAATATCATTTTAAAATGTTCGTTTAACTATTGATTTATAAGGAAGTGCAAATATAATATTTTTTTTTTATGCAAAGCACATTTCTTGTAAATAATCATTTTTTTCTTTATGGGATGAATTGGTTTTCATTATAATTGATTGATTGGCACAAGGATACAGCTCGTGATTTGCCTTGAGGAAATATTTAAAATCTGTATTTGTTTTATATTTCAGAGCTTGTATTACACTGTTGTCCGATAAAAATAATCAGTATTAGCAAAAGTAGCTAGTTACCGCAAATTTGATATCCAGTGTTCCATATTTTCTTTTTTTGCATCAGCCATGTGGCGTATTATCATGCTATCGTGCTATCGTGTTATCGTTTCAAATGCGTCTGAATAGTTAATGTTTTTAATTTTAGCACTGAGTAGTTACAAATAAAGTAATGAATTATAAATTTTCGCACGCACTTCGGTTTCGCTCATTTCGGCAAGCTCAATACATTGCAGTATAATACCTTAATCTCGAATATGATGAACTAAACACTCGACTAAATGGATGGATTTTAAGTAGTAATTATTTTCCTCTCCCTTTGATTACAGTAATTGCTGTGTAAATCAGTATTTTAAAATCAACTGCGAGGGAGATGTTTTCAATATAAAGAATATCATATTGCAAACGGTCAATCATTTCATCCACATTCTCGGCATATCCGTATTTGACTTGTCCCCAAGATGTAATTCCGGGTCGAACTTTTTGTAGCAGTTTGTAATGCGGTGCATTTTCTATAATTTGATCTATAAAAAACTGTCTTTCGGGGCGAGGTCCAACCAGCGCCATGTTACCTTTTAACACATTGAAAAATTGTGGTAATTCATCCATCCGTGTTTTACGCATAAAACGTCCGAATTTAGTAACTCGTTTATCATCATCACTACTTAAACTAGGACCATATTTTTCCGCATCTTTAATCATTGAGCGAAATTTGTAAATACTGAACGGTTTGCCATAACGTCCTATGCGTTTGTGTGTGTAAAAAATGGGGCCTGATGATGATAATTTTACTCCGATGGATAATATTATATATAATGGTGATAAAAATAGAATTGCAAATAAGGATAAAACTATGTCCATCAATCGCTTAGTGTGTACTTGCCAAACTGGCATAATGTGTTTTCTGATTTGGATTAATGGTGTCCCTAAAATGTGTGTCATCCGTACTTTCCCAATCAGAATATCATACATGTCGGGAATTACTTTAATGGTTAATTTTGTTACTTGTAATTTATTTATTAGCTGCTGAATTAGTTCGTGCTCTGAGGATTCAATGGCAATAATGGCCTCTTCAACTTTCTGATTTTGAATGATTTCATCAATTTTGTCAATTGTGCCTAATGACGGTAAATGATCTTGTAATTGGTAATGTGTTTTTTTTTGGATAGGAATAAATCCCAAAATATTTAATCCACTATATGGTTTTTGGTATGTAATTTCTTCATACAATTTAACTGCTCTTTCTGTGCTTCCAACCATTATTGCATTAAACTGTAATTTATGATCCCGAATTCTGTGGTTTGTTATTGTTGTTAGCATGACCCGGGGAAAATATGTCATAAGAAAATGCAATCCGAGAAGAACAAAAAACATTTGATAATAAGATTTGTAATTTGCAACATAATCATCAAGTATGACAGCAAAAAACAAAATAAATACTCCAATGAGGCTTGTTAAAAAAGTTGTAGCTAGCTCTTTAAGTCTAGATTTACGATAAATGTCCCGATAGTATCCACTTAAAACGTGTAAAATAAGCCAAAAAATTGGGATAAATATGATTGCTAAAACATACTGATTGTCAAATTGTAATGGAACGGAGTGTTTGAAGGTTTGAGGTTCGATTACTAGTTTTCTGAAAATAAAAAACAATGTCCAACTGCCTGCCGCTGCAATAAGATCCAGTATAATATAAAGCGTTCTGTGCTTATTTACATTCATTAGTAGTGTATCATTTTTATGTTATCAAGATATATTTTTGCAATCCGACCTTCTGTTTCATCTGTTTTTTCTGCACTGAAAAATACTCGGTACTGATTTGCATAAGGGCTTCTTGCAATTTGGTCTGTTAAATTTATGTATATTTTTCTCCATTCTGTCGTTCGATATAATTTTAAAACTGGATATCTGACCTCAATAACTGAATTGCCATCAAATTGTTGACCGAATAATCCGACATCAAGCAGTTCTTCGCAATAGTAGTCCATTTCAAGATACACTTTGCGGTCTCTTGGTAGTGTATATAGTTGCGAGGTTATTAAATCTACAACAGTCCGCTCTGCGTCTAATACAATTAATCCACTATGTCCCTCGAAGGAAATGGAGTCACTAACTGTCATCATTGTTGTGTCACTATTGGGCGTTTTTTCAAAGCTATTTCCCAGTCCTTCAAAATCTTCAAGCAGAGGCAAGTTTACGGCTTCGTATTCATAAACAGGATTAAAATGAAGGGTTCCTGCCTCGGGAAGTATTGTGTCCATTGAAAAACTTGTGTAAAATGGGTAAACCGCTCTAAATTCTCCTAATCCATTATCTCGAATACCGGTTTCAAGGGCAATGTTTTGATTGCCTGTTGGTAATACCGGAACTTTAAACGGAATTTCGTAAGTACCGATGTATTTATTGTCAACGTAAAGCCAAATATCATTAATGTCGTGTGATGCGCTACCGGTTTCTGCTCCAGAAATCACACTAACGCTATCTACTTGAATATAAGCAGGTATAGGCTCTTCTTTGTCGAATGCATCGCATGACTGAATCAGAATAAACAGCGTACTTAGTTTTAAAACCCCCAGTAGTTTTCCCAACATAAGTTATATCGTTTTTGAAATTAAACGCTTGCAAAGTAAAGATATTGTTTGCAAATTATGAACAATTTGAAGTTAATTTGATTTTTGAGTTGATTTCCTGAATCACTTGCATCGTTTGACCGGTATTTTCAAGGCTGATTTCAGGAGATTTCATTTCCAAAATGCTATTTGAAAAGGCGCTAAATTCGTCTTCGATTTCATTTGCATTTTTCACCGGAATACATTCTTTAACCAAATCGTTAATGTTTTCTGAGAAAAGTGGCATGTCTGCATCTCTATTTTTTGAATATCGATATGCCTTGTGTTTTAACATGTCGATTTCCACGTAGTTTTCGGGATTATAAAATATAATTTGTTTTAAATCTGTTGAGGATATTTTGCTTGCAGTAAGATTTGCAATGCAGCCATTATGGAATTCAATAATGGCATTAACAACATCAGGGCTGGCATTTGAGGTTGACATGCCATAAGCAGATATCTTTTTGATTTCAGCATTCACGACACTTAATATATTATCAATGTCGTGAATCATAATGTCGTTAACCGGATGAATTGATTTGTTTTCTTCAACATATTGTTTCATACTATGGGCATGTATCATTCTTACTTGTGGGCTGATAAAGGGACGTGCTGCAAGAAATGCTGGGTTGTAGCGATGTGAAAATCCAATATGAACAACCACATCGGCTTCGTCGCTCAAGCTGATTAAGTTGCGGGTTTCTTGATTGTTGTAATTCAACGGCGGGTCAATAAATACGTGTTTTGATTTACGCAGTGCATTTCTGAGATTTTCGTACGAATTGAATCCTGGAGCAGCAAAAAGAGCATCAACTTCTTGTACTAATTCGTCGGGGTGAGTAAATATTTTTAGCCCATGTCGCTTGTTAACATCCATTACTCGTTTATCATCAAGGTCATGAATTCCGATGAGCTTAAAGGTATTCATTGTGTTTAGTAAGCTTAAATACTCGTCGGTTTTTTCATGACTTCCTAAAATTCCCGCTTTTATCATAATGTTATTATTTTTGATAAAAGTACGTGTGAAATTCGTTTAATCCATTGCACTTTAAGGGGTTTTATTAACCCGTGTTTGTTAAAAACCATGTGTTTATCTTTTCTGATGCCTGTTCTGTTAATTTTAAACAGTGCTTTGTGAATAACATGTGTTTGCGTGTTTTTTATGGTTTTTTCATTGAAAAGGTGTTTTGATTTGAAAAATATTTTGAATTGGATTGTGAATTCGTGAAATTTGTCTATTTTTGCAGCCCGAAAAGACTGGTCTAGTAGCTCAGTTGGATTAGAGCAACGGCCTTCTAAGCCGTAGGTCCCAGGTTCGAGCCCTGGCTGGATCACAAAACATCATTAAAAAACAGCTATTTGGTTAATCCCCAGATGGCTGTTTTCTGTTTATATAGCAATGTTATCTGCTTTCCATGCAGCTAATTTTGTTAGCAAAAACTTTCAGGAAACAGCTCCCAGTGAACGCAAAATGATAATCAACAACGGGATGCAACTAATGAATTACGAAAATTAATTGCTTAATATTCGTACTTCCGTTCTGCGATTTTTTTGTTTTCCCTCAGCTGTTTTGTTCGATGCTACCGGCTGGGTTTCACCATAACCTTTTGCGGTAATTCTATCTGCTGAAATGCCACGGCGTATCAGCCAATTTCTAACCGCATCGGCACGTTGTTGTGACAAGCTGCGGTTGCTTTCTGCTTTCCCGACATCATCAGTATGTCCGGCAATTTCAACTTTTAAATCAGGCTTTAGACTCATGTAATCAAACAATTCTTTTAATTCATTAGTTGAGGAGGGTTTAATGCTTGCGCTTCCTGTATTAAAAAGCACGTTGTTAAGGGTGAAAACTCTTGGAGGTTCAAACATAATATCTAACTCATAAACGCCATATGCTTGATTTTCTTTTAAGGCAGGAATTTCCATTTCATGATAATCCTGATTACTGCCAACGCCTTTAATTTTAATTTGATATACATCAGCACCGGGAATTTTAATTGTAAATTTACCTGTTTCATCGCTAGTTCCCGTGTAAATTTCTTTTGTTAGTTTGCTGACAAATAGTATTTGTTCTCCTTGACTTGCTTGTCCATCGTGGTTTTTTACACTTATTTCAATGGTAACGTCTTGAATGTCTGTGGATTGTGCGTTTGCGAGCGATAT
>JAYEFQ010000155.1:0-30040 GCA_034658655.1 Bacteroidota bacterium | reverse complement strand
CTTGCACGAGAGGCCAATAATCATTTTGGAATAAAATGTCATTCAGATTGGACAGGTGAAAAAGTTTATCATGACGATGACGCCTCACAAGAGTGCTTTCGGAAATATAAATCTGCATATGAATCATTTAATGATCATTCTGCTTTTTTAAAGAAGCATTCCCGCTATGCTTTTTTGTTTGAATTAGACCCAACCGACTACAAAAGCTGGGCGAAAGGACTTGAGAAAGCTGGTTATGCAACAAATCCGCAATATGCCGATATTTTAATTGGTTTGATTGAGCGTTATGAATTGTACCTTTTTGATACTTCTGGCGATACAGATACCGATTTGTTAGTTGCCGATGTGTTGAGACAGCACGTTACTCCCGGATTTACTGATAACTGGACAATTAATCCATTTAATCGCGAGATACTCAGTAATAACGGCCGCCCATTGTTTTTAGCACGTGGTGGTGATAATGTCACTTCTATAGCGCAGGAGTTTGATATGATGCCTTGGCAGATTTATAAATACAATGATATGGACAAACAAAATGACAGTATCATTGCCGGACAAATTGTTTATCTGAAACCAAAACGCAACAAAGCGGATAAAGGGTATGAAACGCATACCGTAAAAGCAGGAGAAACCCTTTGGATAATTTCTCAGGATTATGGTGTGAAACTTGGCAAATTACGCAAGCGCAATAATCTTAATAAAGATGCTATGGTGAATCCTGGCGACACCATTTATTTACGTGAACCTGCAGATGGAAAATCATTCTTAGGGATTTTTTGATTAGCCTCTTGAGAAATTCTACATTATTCCGTCCCACCAAACTCCATTAAATACGCTTTAATAAACGGATTTAATTCACCATCCATAACGGCTTGGACATTTCCGGTTTCATGCGATGTGCGAACGTCTTTTACCATTTTGTAAGGATGCATTACGTAAGAGCGAATTTGTGAGCCCCACTCAATCTTTTTCTTTGCACCTTCTATTTTATCTTTGTCTTCATTTTGTCGGCGCAATTCCAACTCGTACAATTGAGATTTCAACAATTGCAGCGCATTGTTTCTGTTTTTATGTTGCGAGCGGGTTTCTGTATTTTCAATGGTAATTCCGGTTGGGAGATGTCGCAAACGAACACCGGTTTCTACCTTGTTCACATTTTGGCCGCCGGCACCTCCGCTTCGAAAAGTGTCCCACTCAATTTCAGAAGGGTCAATATCAATATCTATGGTATTATCAACCAAAGGATAAACAAAAACTGATGCAAATGATGTATGACGCTTGTGTGCAGAATCAAAAGGCGAAAGTCTGACTAGGCGATGTACGCCATTTTCAGATTTTAAATATCCGTAAGCAAATTCACCGGTAAATTCTATAGTTACAGATTTTATTCCAACCTGATCACCTTCTGTCATGTGGATTTGCTTGATAGAATAATTATTTCGTTCACCCCAGCGGATATACATTCTCATCAGCATTTCAGCCCAATCATTGCTTTCTGTTCCTCCAGCTCCGGCATTGATATTTAAAATGGCATTGAGGCCGTCTTCCTCGTTGCCAAGCATGTTTTTCAATTCCAATGCTTCAATCCCATCAAGACAAAGTGCATATTGATTTTCAACTTCTGCAGCATCTGCTTCGCCTTCTAATGCAAATTCAAACAGAACATCTAAATCGCCGATTTTTTCAACGAGAGAATTGTAGGTATTAACCCATGATTTTTGTGAGGAAATTTCTTTCATTAGGGTTTGTGCTTCATCAGGATTGTTCCACAAACCTTCATCTCGACTTTTTAATTCAAGTTCCTGAAGTTTTTGTAATCGTATGTCAATGTCAAAGGTACCCCCTTAACGCATCCAGGCGATCTTTGAGGTCTTTAAGCTGTTCTTTTGCAATCATACCAAAGGTTTAAATGATTAACATCGCATCTCCATAGGTTCCGAATCGGTATTTTTCTTCTATAGCAACGTTATACGCATGCAAGAGTTTTTCATATCCGGTGAATGCGCTTACCATCATCATTAATGTTGATTTTGGTAAGTGAAAATTGGTTATCATACTGGTTGGGATATTTACCTCATATGGTGGAAAAATAAACACATTTGTCCATCCATCGTAAGGTTTGAGCATTCCACCGGTTGATTTTGAGCTTTCAAGCGTTCTGAGTACCGTTGTTCCGACTGCACATACCTGACGTTTTGCTGTTTTTGCGGTATTCACTATTTCTACGGTTTCATCAGCGATGTGAATTTCTTCACTATCCATTTTGTGTTTTGTCAAATCCTCAACTTCCACGTTGCGAAAATTCCCGAGTCCGGCATGCAGAGTAACATATCCGTAATTTACTCCAATAATTTCAAGGCGTTTTAATAATTCACGGCTAAAGTGCATACCTGCAGTAGGAGCGGCAACGGCACCTTCTTTTTTTGCGAAAATGGTTTGATAACGATCTTTGTCCATTTCTTCAACCGGACGCTGTATGAATTTCGGTAGCGGCGTTTCGCCGAGACGATATAAAGTTTCTTTAAATTCGTCGTAGGAGCCGTCATACAAAAAGCGTAGGGTTCGACCGCGAGATGTTGTATTGTCAATAACTTCGGCAACCAGTCCGTCGTTTTCACCAAAATAGAGTTTGTTTCCAATTCTGATTTTGCGAGCGGGATCTACTAAAACATCCCAAAGGCGTTGTTCTTTATTTAATTCGCGAAGTAAGAAAACCTCAATCCTAGCTCCAGTTTTTTCTTTGTTTCCGTATAATCGTGCCGGGAATACTTTGGTGTCATTAAATATCATGACATCTTGATCGGAAAAATATTCTTTAACATCCTTAAATATTCTATGCTCAATTTCTCCTGTTTCACGGTGAAAAACCATTAAACGAGACTCATCTCTGTTTTTGGCCGGGTGCAATGCTATCAATTCTTCCGGCAAATTATACTTAAACTGTGACAATTTCATAATTCTACTTTTTGCATTATATTCATTAATAAACTTCTGCTTAAACGATTCTCATTTAATAAAAGTTTCAATTATATCATATCTTTTAATTCTTCTATTGTAAAAGCCGATTTAATATGAAAATCACCTGAGCTTTCGCGAATTAGTGCTTGCATCCATGCTCCCGATTCTAATGCAATTCCAATGTCTCGTACCAACGAGCGAACATAAGTTCCGGTATGGCATGTTATCGACAACTCAAGATACGGCAACTTAAAACTGGTAATGTCTATGCGATCAATTACAACTTTACGGGTTTTTAACTCCGGCATTTTCCCGCTTCGCGCCAAATTGTAAGCTCGTTTTCCGTTGACATGTAAAGCAGAATAAGCCGGTGGTATCTGACTGATATTTCCAACAAAATTTGGGATGATTTGTTCAATTGCTTCACGAGTAATGTGTTCGAAAGGATAGGATTTATCCACCTCGGTTTCGGAGTCAAATGAGGGCGTTGTTTCTCCAAATTTCAATTTTGCAGAATATGTTTTTTTCTGTATTTGCAAACTTGAAATTTGTTTGGTTGCTTTCCCCGTACAGACAATTAACACGCCGCTTGCTTTAGGATCTAACGTGCCGGCATGACCAACTTTTATTTTTTGAATATCCCGTTTATATTTCAATAAATATCGGATTTTATTGACGACATCAAAGGATGTCCAATCTAAATCTTTGTTGACAGGAATAATTACTCCTGATTGAAAGTCTGTGGTATGTTCGCTAAAAATTTCCAATGCTTATAAAAAGATAATACATGTTAAGCCAACAATGGCGGTGTAAATGGCAAAATAAATTAATTTCCCTTTACGGACAATGTTTAACATCCAGCGACACGCAATGTATCCTGAAATAAAGGCTGCAAAAAATCCGATAACTAAAGGCATAATGTGCATCCCTGTATCACCGGTTAATTCGCCACTTATTAAACTTAAAACATTCTCTCCAAGAATTGGTAATAAGACCATTAAAAAAGAGAATTTTGCAATTTCTTCTTTTTTAACACCAAGTACTAATCCGGTTGAAATGGTTGCACCCGAACGGCTAATCCCTGGCAATACAGCCATTGCTTGTGATATGCCAATAATGAATGCATTTAAAAACGTTATTTTTCCCCGTTTGGGACGATAAAAGTGGGCAAAACTCAATAATCCGGCAGTTACTAAAAGCATGGAACCTACAAAAACTAAATTGTCACCGGCAAAAAAACCTTTAATTTCATCTTTAAAAAAGACACCTACAATTCCGACAGGAATCATAGAAATCAATATTTTTAGAATGGTTTTTGTTTCTTCATTGTATTTGAATTCTAAACCACCCCGAATAAGTTTTGCAATTTCTGACCATAAAACGACAATGGTGCTTAAAACGGTGGCACCGTGAACAACAATAGTAAAGTGAAGATTTTCTTCTCCTTCAATTCCAAACAATGCCTTGCCAATTTCCAGATGTCCGGAACTACTCACTGGCAAAAACTCCGTTAATCCTTGAATTAATCCAAGAATCAGTGCTTCAAACCACTCCATAAGCTACTTCGTATTATTGATCGGAAATATCGGAAAGGTTTTTACTTGCAGGCTTTTTTAAAATTGCATAAATTTCAATTCCAAACCCGATTACAATAAGGATAGGGGCAAGTGTTAACCGTCGGAAATTAAAAATTGCATCGCTAAAAACTGCGGGATCATCAGCTTTTCCACCTGACATTAAAATATATCCTAGCAAAATGATAACAAACCCTACAATCATGATAATGTAGTTTTGCTTATCAAAAGCAAAAACTGGTTTCTGATTTTCTTTATTCTTATTTTGTGTATTCATGGCTAATAATACAAGTTTTCAGATTTAATTCTCAAATATTTATTGACTGAAAAGAAGGTCGAAATATACGAAATAATTATGCCTAAACCTAATACAATTACAAATAGGGGGATTACAATGCTTAATTCACTTAAGCTGATGACATCAGCAAATTCTTTGTTGAATAAGTCAATTAAGCCGGCAAGCATTGCACTGGCAATTAACGCAGAAAGCACACCTTGCCAAACACCCGACCACACAAATGGTCTTCGAATAAATGGTTTTGCTGCCCCAACTAAACGCATGGTTCGAATTAAAAATCGTTTTGAATATACCATCAATCGAATGGTATTATTAATTAATGCAAATGAGATTAGGATTAATAATACAGCAAATCCGAGAAAGACAAAAGAAATATTTCGAATGTTTTTATTGACAGCATAGAGCAGATCCTTTTGATAAGAAACATCCTCAACTAAATTTTCGTATTGCCGAATTCGTTTTTCGATTACCTCAACAGAGTCGGGGTTTGCATAATTAGATTCTAAATACAAATCAATTGAGCTCCATAAAGGGTTTTCATCAAGGATATCCAGAAAATCTTCACCCAAATCATCCACCAGATTTTCTGCAGCTTTATCTTTAGGGATATATTCAGTATATCGGACAAAACGTAATTTGTCAAGATTTTTCTTAAATGCGATAACATCCGGTTCGCGGGCATCTTCTTGCAAGCGAACACTAAAGCAGATGTTTTCTCGCACATGCTCAGATAATCGTTGTGCATTGAGGATAAGGTAACCGACAATCCCGAGTAAAAACAATACTAGTGTCATACTCAGTGTGGTTGTAATAAACGACCCACGTATTCGGCTTTTAAAGAGTTTTCTTTCTTTTGGTCTTTTTGCCATACTATTATTCTTTGATCAGGCGATAATTTATACTCCGACTTTTGGTTTGCAAATTAATAATATATAACCCGGATTGCAATGCACTTAATTCGATATTTCGCATTCCTTTAAATTGATTTTCATTTACTGATAGCACAACTCGTCCGTTCATATCTAATACATCAATTTTAACAAGCGATTCTTGTAAGTCAAATTCAAATGTTACCGTTTCGCTCGCAGGATTTGGATAAATGGAAACCATTTCGCCGTTTTGAATTTGTCCTACAGATTCTCCTTGCAGAACAATGATTTGAACCGTATCACTTGTTGTACATCCATTTTCGGCAGTTATCATAACCCATGCTTCATGTGTTCCTGCACCAAGATAATTACCTGTGTAAATCGCTTCGTTCATATTCGTTCCATTGCTCCAATAGTATGATAAAAATCCTTCTTCTACACTTAAAGTAACGGATGAATCGCGTGCAATGGTATGATCATCGCCTAAATCAATCACTGGAACTGTAAGAATTGTAATATCAATAGTGTCGCTGGAAATGCAACCAAAAGCATCACCTTCGGTCGTGCAGTAATAAGTTCCAGATTCTGTAACTTCAATGTCAGGCTCGGTGCTACCAGTATTCCAATCATAGCTATATGCACCTTCACCAACATCAAGTGTTAAGTGTCCACAATTTGACATATCATCACTAAGTATTACGGTATGATAGGGATGAAATTCAACATACACTGTATCGTATCCGGTACAGCCATTATCACCAACCGCAGCAAGTGTATATTCTCCGGTTGAATTTACTTCGTAACTGGCAGTATGACTCAATCCTTCATTCCAACTATACGATTGTGCAAGGACATCTGTGCTTAAGATGATACTTTCTCCATCACAAAGATCTTGATCTTCACCCAGATCAAATTCAGGGGCAGGGAAAATCTCCACCACAACGGTTTCAGAATTTACAGCTGCACACCCATTATATGCCTGAAAATAAAATTCTCCTGACATTGCATCATCCACCGCAGGAATTAAAAGAATGGTATCGTTTTGTCCCGGGATTTCCACGCCATTGTTAAACCATTGGTAAAACACATTTTCTCCGCTGGCACCAGAATATAAAGTTAAGGTTTCATTTTCACATAAACTTTGGTCATAAGGCTGCCATGTGATTGCAGGAGCAGTTCCAATATTTACGTGAACTTCATCACTTTCTGTAATCCCACATTCATTCATTGCGACACAGAAAAAATATCCTGTTTCTAATGTTTCTGCAGGGTTAAAAACCAACAGACTATCTTCTGCACCAGTAATTGCGCCTTCATTTCTAAACCACAATAAATCCATTGGGTTCGTGCCGGTAACAGAAACTATAAGTGCCGCAGAATCTCCGTGACATGCATCCAGATCTTCTGGTTGTAGTACAAAATCCGGTAAGGTTTTAACATTTAAACTTACAGTATCTGTAGGCACATCAGCACATTCATTAGAAACGATGCAGTAATAATCATTGTCATCCTGTGGTTCAACACCATTAATGACAAGACTTTGGTTTGTGCCAATAATATCATCAGAACCGGGGTTCATCCATGCAAATTCAAAAGGTTCAGTTCCCTGCACAATCATTTCAAAGTTTGCTGTATTTCCCTCGCAAAGAGTAATTTCATCTGGTTGAGACACAATATTCGGAGGAAGCACAACATCTAATTCCCTTGCATCGGAAATAATTTGTCCACATTCATTGCTAATTATACATGTATAACTTCCTTCATGCCCTTCATTTACTTCAGATATTTGAAGCTCAAAAGTATTTTCGCCACTATAAGCCGAACCATTTACATCAGCCTCATTAAATTGCCATTGATAGTTAAAGGGTTCTGTGCCTACAACCTTTACTCTAAACAACGCATCGTTTCCAAGGCAAACTGTTGTATCAACTGGTTGTTCGATTATGGTTGGAGGTAATATTGGAATAATAATAGCAGAATCTGAATTCACGGTTCCGCATCCATTTGTAAACGCATGATAAACAAAAAGGGAGTCGCTAGTTTCGAGCTCCACAGTAAGGGTAGAAAACACAGAATCGGTTACTGCTTCTCCATTTACAAACCATTGTCCGGTAATTGTTGGTGTTCCACTTGCAGTGCTAATTAAACTTACTGATTCACCAAGACATTCAAAGGCATTATTCGGGTGAGCTGTAACCTGTGGATAGACATTAACGGTCATTCCTACGGAATTGGATGTTACACTGTTACACATATTTGAAACAACACAATAATAACTGCTGCTATTGTCTGTTTGAACATTTTCAATGATTAATTGTGTAGTAATTTCCCCTGTTATTTCTGTTCCATTATCATACCATTGATACTCAAGATATGAGCCTTCTGCCTCAATGGTGTAAACAGCGTTATCACCCTCACAAACAGTTTGTCCAACTGGTTGCGATGTAATAGAAACTGTATCTAAAACATTCACGTCAATATTGTCAGTTTGTGATGTTCCACAAGCATTTGACAACTCACAATAATATATACCGGTATCTGAGCTATTTAAATCGCTCAATGTGATTGATGGTCCATATGATCCGGTAATAAATGTTCCGTTCTTAAACCATTCATAATTAGTTGGATTATCTGTAACGGTTACAGAAAATTCCTGAGTGTTTCCTTCACAAAAATCCCCACCTGAACTCAATGTTGCAACCTCAGGCTCACCGGAGAAGACAATTACCTGTGCAGTTTCAGAATTAACACTACCTTCACCATTACTTACCTCACAATAATATTCGCCTTCATGAGTAAGCTCAACTGGATCAAAAATAATGATTTCAGAGGTTTCACTTGGAATAGGATTCCCCTCTTTATACCATTGATAGCTTAATGGTGCTGCACCTGTTGCTTCAATTTGCAGGGTGCCATAATCATTAATACAAAATAGCTTATTTCCAGGGTGTGTAGTAATTTGAGGAGATTGTGCTAAAGTCGTAAGCGGCAGCAAAAATGCGAAAGCAATCGCAAAAAAATGTAATTTCATGATAGGGCTTTTTTGTTTATTCATTTTATCTGGCAATTTACTAAGAATTTAGCTGTAGGCAGAAGCTTTTTTTTAACGATAGATTGTGAATTAAGTTAATTCTGCAATAAAGTGATATCGTCCTGTTATTCTGAATATTAAGTCTTCTTGACATTGATTTATATTGGAATTTTCATCATGAGAGAATAAGTTGTTAACATTTAATCTGTGTAAAAAACTGCATTTTTTAGTTGGGATAATAGAAATAAGAATCTGGGATGCACGGCATAACATCATTAAAAATGTTTAACAATATGGTAACATTTACTTCATAATCACACAAGATTGGAATCGTACTTTTGTCCTGAACGAAAAGGAAAAATTATGAAATTATTTGCAATCATCATCAGCTTAATGTTAAGTCTCTCAAGTTTTGCACATCAAGACAAAGAAGGCGAAAAACAAACTAAAACAGAACAAAGCGTTTCTGTTAGCACTATGATAAAGGGTCAAATCATTGACAAAACAACCGGTGATGCATTAACAGGTGTAACCGTTAGATTAAATGACGGTAGTGAGGCCTATACAGATTTTGATGGGAATTTTGTTTTCCAAAATGTAAAACCTGGAAAATATCAGATTCAAACATCTTATATTTCTTATGAAAATGCAATGTTTGAAAATATTAATTGTGAGTCTTCTGAAGTAAAAACTCTGCAAATTCAGTTAAAAAACTTATAATTCAGGGAAAATAAAATTTAAAATGATTACATTAGCCATTCCAAAAAAATAAAACCTTGGAATGGCTTTTGTCGTATATTTAAAAAATATCATTATGAAAAATCGTCTTACAATACTCTTAATTATCACGCTGTTTTTGTCATTTCAAGCTGTGGCGCAACTTCAAAAATCAGAAGACGGATTATATTATGATGCAAATCAAATGCTCTATACTGGAGATTATGTTGAGTTTTATGATGATGGACAAATGAAAATAGAAATGAGTATAAAGAATGGGCAAGCTGATGGTAAATCGACAATATATTTCCTTAATGGTGAAATTCAAGAAGTCCGCAGCTATGAGCAAGGACGCATGCATGGGGAATGGTTGAGCTATCTTAAGGATGGAAACTTAAAAGCAAAGGCATATTATTTTAAGAATAAGAAAGATGGACATTGGGAAATTTACGATAGCAATGGAAATTTGCGCACAGAAATGTATTACGAAAAAGGAGAGAAAATAGGCATATGGCGAATGTATAATCCAGATGGCGAAGTGATCTCTGAGCAAACTTACGATTGATAAATTTTTCCTTCGAAACCTGTCTATAGTTAAGGTGCTAAAACGACATGCATATGCTGCATTTATATTTTTTAAACGATAATTGAATTTGCCTGGCATAGACTGTTCTTACCAGTGCGATAGCGACGAATATAGTAGAAGAAACTTGCTCTACTGATGCTTTTTTGCAAAACTCTGCCCATTCCATGCAAAACGATTGCAGTCCAAGTTTTCACATTCAATATAAATCCGGTCACGGGGGATACTAAGATTATCTTCAATAAAACTCGTTACTGATAACATAAATTCATCGCAATCATCCGGAAGTCCAATGCTTTTTATTTGAATATATGCAGCCGGCTCGGTGCTCCCTCCAAAGCGAATTTCATGCTCATCGTGCATGGAAATCATCACAAATTTCTCGGGTTTATTAAGCAATTCACTCAATAGGAGACTTGCCGATTTAGTGAACTGTACACGATATGGCACGTTGCGATTTGTTTCAATCTTAAAATATGGCATACATATTTGGCTTTAATTAGATTTTAAAAATGATGAATTTTTGGAAGATTATCAAGTTTTTATTCATTATTTTCGCATTTTTAAATAATATTTAAGATTAAACTTAAAATAACCTATACATTTTGACTTGTTCTTTTGCCATTTTTCTGTGTTGTAAATTTTGCTTATAGTCGCAAGCTATCAGTTTCAATTTGCGCCTTCAAAAATGACAAAAAAACTGCGTCAATTCTGCAAACTTTATTTACAAGCCCTTTATGCGGAATTGGTTTTTTATTTTTATGAATTATAGTTTTCCATGGATAAAAACCTATTATAGAACACAAAATAAAGTGTGAAAAAATACTTACATTTGCGAAAACATTAAAATTCAATCTGTTATGAAAAGAGACAATATTGTATTCGATATTATTGGAAAAGAAAAAGAGAGACAAGCGCATGGAATTGAGTTAATTGCATCAGAAAACTTTGTGAGCAATCAGGTACTTGAAGCCATGGGTTCTGTAATGACCAATAAATATGCTGAAGGTTATCCTGGAAAGCGTTATTATGGAGGATGTCAATTTGTTGATCAAACCGAACAACTTGCGATTGACCGTTTAAAAGAGCTTTATGATGTAGATTATGCGAATGTGCAACCGCATTCAGGCGCTCAAGCAAATGCTGCTGTGTTTTTAGCCTGTTTAAAACCCGGTGATACATTTATGGGTCTTGATTTAGCGCATGGTGGACATTTAACCCACGGTTCTCCGGTTAATATGTCTGGGATTTTGTTTAAAGCTGTATCTTACGGAGTTAGCGAAGAAACCGGACGAATTGATTACGATCAAATGGAAAAGGTTGCTTTAGAAGAAAAACCAAAACTTATTGTTGGTGGTGCATCTGCATATAGCCGTGAATGGGATTATAAACGCATGCGCGAAATTGCAGACAAAGTTGATGCTTTGTTAATGATTGATATGGCACATCCTGCAGGACTTATTGCTGCTGGTTTGCTCGACAATCCAACCAAATATGCACACATCGTAACTTCAACTACGCACAAAACATTGCGTGGCCCTCGTGGTGGAATTATTTTGATTGGAAAAGATTTTGAAAACCCTTGGGGAAAAGCAACCAAAAAAGGCGTTGTCCGTAAAATGTCATCATTAATTAATTCAGCTGTATTCCCCGGGATGCAAGGCGGGCCACTTGAGCATGTCATCGCGTCTAAGGCTGTTGCTTTTGGTGAAGCATTAACTCCTGAGTTTAAAGCATATCAAAAACAGGTTTTGAAAAATGCACAAGCAATGGCGCAAGCATTCATTAAACGTGGATACAAAATCATCAGTGACGGAACTGACAATCACTCAATGCTCATTGACCTTCGCACTAAAGTGCCAGAAGTAACCGGTCGTCAAGTTGAAGATACGCTTGTTAAAGCTGACATTACTATCAATAAAAACATGGTGCCTTTTGATCACCGCTCACCATTTAAAACCTCAGGGCTCCGTGTTGGAACGCCTGCAATTACAACACGTGGATTGAAAGAAGAACATATGACCTCTATTGTTGAAATGATAGATAAAGTGATTATGAATATTGAAAATGAAGACAAAATTGAATCTATTATCACTGAAGTTCGCAATGAAGTTAACGCATTTATGATGCCATTTCCTTTGTTCGCAGACTAAGAAAAAGAGTTAAGCGATTTTAAAATCCGTTGCATTTTGCTGTGACGGATTTTTTTGTTGAAAACTATTCATAGATCAAAAAGAGAAAATATTTTTTTATCTATCTGTATTTTTGTAATTTAACAGCGTATTAAAATATTAACCAAAACCTTAAATAATTATGAAAAGATCAATTCAATTAATTAGCGTAGCAATCATTTTAATTTTTATTGTAAGTGCTTGCGGAAAGCAACCAGCTCACATGAGCGTAATTCCTGACGATGCCTTTGGTGTCATGCTTATTAACCCCGGTGACTTTGACAGAGACAAAGCTACAGAGCAAATCCAATCCAATGATGAGTATAAAGAAGCCATGGAAGAACTTAAAGAAGAAAATGAAGAAATGGCGAAAATTCTTGAGGATTTCGTTAAAGACCCATCATCCATTGGAATTAATACAGAGAGTGAAATGTACCTTTTTGTCGCTCCTTTTGATGAAAATATGATTTTCGGAATGGTTATGGAAATGCAAAAACCATCAAAATTTGAAGAGGTATTGAAAAAACTCGCCAAAGAAGCGGAAATGCCTGTAGAAATTGAAGATGCAGATGGCTTCCAAAAAGTTTCTTTCCCGAACGGAATTGCAATGTGGGACAGTAAACGAATTCTTGTTCTCGGTTCTGACTCAGAAATTGATGCGGAAAAAGAAGCAAAAAAATTGCTAAATCAAAATGCATCAGAAAGCATTAGCCAAAATGAAGATTATATGGACTTTTATGAAAATCGTCTTGGTTTAAATTTCTGGATGAGCTCCAATATCGACAATATGAAAGATGAAATGGATATGGTCGAAAGCATGATTGGGGTAAAACTCTCTAATAATTTCGCTCACCTTCACCTTGGATGGGACGATAATATCGGTGAATTTACTATGACTTTTAAAATGCGTGTGAATGAAGAAATTCGCAGTATGGATCCTGAAAAAATTAAGCAACTCCTTGAAGATTCAGGATTGGATCAAAAAATTCCGATGCTACTTGGTCAACAAAGTGCATATGAGTATGGTATGGACGAAGATTATGCCGATGAGTACTTAGAAGACTATGGTGAAAACATGGAAGATATTTCTGACGAGGACCTCGAAAGATTGTTTGAAGAATTAGAAACTGAAATGGAAGATTACGAAGAATAATCCATTTGTTTTATTGATAAAAGATTAAATGCAAATTCGTTTAAACCAAATTATCCCTTTCCCACTGCAGGACATGAATCATGAAAAATCTGCAATTTGGGGAAGGGATTTCTCCTTTGAATTAGGAAAATCATACGGGATATTTGCACCCTCCGGAACTGGGAAAACCAGCTTGATAAGCATACTTTACGGATTACGTAACGATTTTAATGGTAGTTTTTTTATTGGAAATGATTCTTCTGATTCATTAAAAACTGCTGACTGGATAAATTTGCGAAGAAATCAACTTTCGCTTTGTCCGCAAGGCTTATGGCTTTTTGATGATTTAAACGCATTAGAAAACATTCAATTAAAAAATGCTCTCACCCAACACAAATCCGAAAACGAAATTCAAAGTATGCTCCAAAAAGCAGGAATGACATCACACCAGCATAAAAAAGCAGGCATTTTATCTTACGGACAAAAACAACGCATTGCCATTATTCGTGCTTTGTCTCAGCCATTCAAGTTTATCTTACTTGATGAAGCCTTTTCTCATCTTGACGAGGAAAATAAATTAATCATGTGGGATATGATTCAAAACGAAGCAAAACAACAATCGTCCGGTATAATTTTAACAAGCTTAGGAGGCGAAACACTCCACAGCGATATTTCCATTAGTTTATGATTTGGAAAATTCTAAAAAGTGAATTTAAACAATGGCAAGCCGCTGGTGTCATTACGGTGATGTTGCTTGGATTCAGTATTATTTTACTGGCAGCAAGGTTTTATACTGACATCCGCCCAATGTTTAAAGGCAGCGACTTGTGGCAGCACGAACACATTATTATCAGTAAAAAAATATCACAAAAAAACACTGCATCTCAAATTCTTGGAAAGGGAGATAAACCAAGTTTTAGTAAAGTAGAAATCGATTCCTTGAGAATGCAACCATTTATAAAATCTCTGGCTGTTTTTACTTCCAGCAGTTTTGAAGCATCAGCACATACCGACGGAACT
Source organism: Bacteroidota bacterium (assembly GCA_034658655.1). Lineage (GTDB taxonomy): Bacteria > Bacteroidota > Bacteroidia > Bacteroidales > ML635J-15 > JAQIBY01. The sequence continues at coordinate 15,687 of JAYEFQ010000155.1, read as the reverse complement.
TTACTCGGCGGATTCTATACGGAATTATTCTTTGAATCTGTCCCTTCAAAATACATTGATTTAAAAGATCAAAATTGGACATGGACACTTGAGAGTGAATTTATCCCAATTATTTTACCTAAATCTTACCTAAATTTATACAATTTTGGCTTCGCAACCTCCCAAAATCTGCCGCAAATCACTGAAAAGGCGGCATTCTCGGTTCCTTTTCGGATCCGAATCCGTGGAAACCGAAAAATTAAAAATTATCAAGCCCGAATTGTCGGTTTTTCAGATCGATTAAATACAATTTTAGTCCCTCAAGAATTTTTAGATTATGCCAATCCGAAATATGGCACAAAGAAAGTTCCAGTATCTCGCATCGTATTACTTACACCCGATCCGTCAGATCCTGAATTACTGAATTACATAGAGTCAAAACAATACGATTATAATAAAGAGCAGCTAAATAACGGGAAAGCACGTATGTTACTCAATACCGCTACGGCAATCGTGATTATTACGGGTCTAATTATTAGTGCATTGGCATTATGGTTGTTTATTCTCAGTTCACAATTATTGCTGCAAAGAAACCGTCATAAAATTGAAATGCTGAAAGCACTTGGATTTAGTACGGCACAAATTGTAAAGCCATTTATCAAAATTTCGATTTTTGTCAGTGCGGTAGTGTTTTTCTTAAGTCTTATCCCCTATTTTTTGGTGACTGCTGCCTACCGAAATGCATTACAAACATTACTCCCTGATGCAACAGTAAATCACATCCTGATTTTACTGATTGGATTTGTTTTTATTGCAACGCTAAGTGTATTTAATTTACTGATAATAAGAAAAAAACTACATCAGATTTAATAGAAGTCCCCTAAAAGTAAAACAAAAAAACATTGTTTTCTTTAAATATTTTCGCTAATTTACAGACTTATTAGTTTTAAAAATCAAGCTTATGAAAAAAACAGCAATATTATTACTCGGCATGCTTTTTATGTGGGCAGGACAAGTAAACGCGCAATGGTCAATTAACGCTGTAGAAACGGATTACAGTATTGACTTTGAAACAACAATAACAGGAATAAGTAATAGCATTTTTAATGGTGCGGGATTTGATGTTCCTCCAAACGCGGGACAGTTAGATGCCAATAGCTGGGCAATATATGGTTTTGATGATGGGGATAAACCTTTTGGAGACACCGCAACCATTGGTGATTTTGCCCGTGGCGCATCCACCGGAGGGGAAATATCCGGCGGCATTTATGCTTTTGAAGTGGAAACCGATAATCACGCTTTAGGAGTACAACCCTCCACCAGTGACTTTACGCCCGGAAGGATAGGCCTGATGATAAAAAACAACACTGGACAAACAGTAAATTACATTGATTTAAGTTATAATCTTTGGGTATTGAATAATGCTGACCGTTCAAGTTCCTTCAATGGAGAATTTTCCGTGGATGCAGTCAATTGGCAACCCATTGATGAATTTTTGTTTGATACGCCTGAGGGACAGGATGCATCCCCTGTCTGGGATAAAAACACACTTACCGTAAGCACTGATATGGGATTTGAACTGCCGGACGGCGATACCATTTATATCAGATGGTATTCTGATGATGTGTCAGGCAGTGGCAGTAGGGATGAAATAGCCATTGACAGCGTAACAATGAGTTTAAAATACGATTGTCAACCGGTTGCTACATTTCCTTACACCGAAGATTTTGATGGGAGTTTTCCTCCTCCCTGCTGGACAACCGAAGGTGGCACTAACTGGCAGGGCTCAGCTACAAATGAAGCCGGCGGCACAGCAGCTGAAGCTGATTTCTATTGGGAGCCAAACACAACAGGAGGTCAAAACCTTATTAGTCCAGTAATCAACACATTAGGTTATGTATCTATGTTTTTGGAATTTAAACATTTTCTTGATTACAACACCGGTGGTTTTGAGATTGGTATAGCAACCACTTCAGATGGAGGTGCTACCTGGGATACATTGTTTGCTATACCACCCATGGGGAACATTGGCCCGGCAGCAGAATCCGTTGTGATTAACAATGCGGATATGGGAACATCAACTTTCCAGTTCTGTTTTTTATTTGATGGTGAATCTAGCGGACTCAATCACTGGTATATAGATGATGTGTTAGTACGAGAACCCTATACTGAAATGGATTTCCTATCTTATAGTATTCCTGAAGAAATCGGCACGGCTGATATTAATGATGTTGCTCATACCATTGATGTTGACGTTCCATTTGCAACTGATGTAACCAGCCTTGTGGCAACGTTTACTCTTTCAGAAGGGGCATCAGCTTCTGTTTCGGGTGTACCACAAACCTCAGGGGCATCATCCAACAACTTTACCAATTCGGTGGTTTATACCGTAACTGCCGAAGACGGAATAACAACAGAGGACTGGACAGTAACAGTTTCAGAAACAAGCGCTCCCTTGGGCAGTGATTGTACTATGCCATTTACAGTTAATCTCCCGGCGGATTTGCCTTATGAGGACTTAAGCCAAACAAATTGTGGACTCGGGAATGCTTATGATAATACCCAAATGAGTAGCTATGACAACGGTGAAGATGCCTTGTATGAAATCAATGTTACTGAAGACATTGTAGTTGACATTGCGTTAGATCCTTATTCTACCACTTACACAGGATTAGGTATTTTTGAATCCTGCCCGGGCGCGGTCAACCTAATTGAAAATGCAGGCTCACCAACTGCAGACATTCGTGAGCTTGATAGTATCGTTTTAACAGCGGGCACCTATTTTATCATGGTGGATAATTATCCTACCGGGGTTTCTTGCATTACCGAATATGATTTAATCATAGACGTAAATCCTGTTTACGATTATGTTTCCAATACCACCCTTGCATTAACCCCATCAACACAAACAATTAATGTGGATGAAGATGCTACGGGAATACTGGAAGTGAATTATCCGGCAAGCGTATCACCAGATATGCCAACCGATTTATTGACCGATGCCCAGATTGACCTATCTGAACTGCCTGCAGGAACTGTGGTCGAATTGTTTAGCGGTGCATCTCCATTAGGTTCATACACTGTTACGGGCGGAGAAACCGTGTGGGCAAGCAATGCTTTTTCCGCGGTATCACGTGAACAAGCTTATTTAACTGCAGGAAATTCGCTTGAATGGGACATAGTTTTTTCAAATCTTACCGAAGACACATATAATGTAACCGTAACTATGTATCTCGGCACTGATGCAAATCTGGATGCCGAAACAAACATAACAGAACTGGATTCTGATATTATGGAAATTATTGTCGAACCCCTTTTGATAGACCTTGCTCTCGTACAACCAGCAAGTGGATACGGTTGTGATTTTACAGATGCCGAACATGTACCTGTTGAATTTGAAAATGTTGGCGAAGCTACCATACCTGCCGGAGAAACCATTGGTTTTACTTATACACATGGAGGACCTGACTTTAATGAAGATTTTATCCTTAACGCAGATCTTTTGCCAGGAGAATCATATATAAATAATACAAGTGAAACTTTGGATTTATCTGCTATCGAAACTTATTCGTTTGAGGTAGCGCTCGAATATGCAGACGATGAAATCCCAGATAACAATACTATCGAAGGTTATATTGTACACTTTGAGCAGGAAATTGAATTTGTGGATGCTGCAAACGATACCATCACGATTGATCCTGCTGACTATCCGTATTCCATTCAGTCTAATGTGATTTACACACCTGATTCAACCCTGACACCAACATACCTCTGGGGTGACGGATCAACAACCACTTCCTCGCTTGAAGTAACTGAAGACGGGGTTTATGCACTGGTAGTCACTACCGAAGGATGCACAGTAGGAGATACTGTGTATGTCAATTCTTATACTGGTATCGAAGGTGATAACACTGCTACGCTTGTAGTTTATCCAAACCCGACAGATGGTAAATTTATGGTTGACATGACATTTGTTGAGAAACAAAATGTGGTTATGACAATTATAAGTAGCAGCGGACAGGTTGTGCAGAAATATAAGTTCGACAAGCTTGAAAAACTTAGGAAATCAATTGACTTGAGTAACATGGCTGAAGGTTTATATAACCTGCGTATCAATGCTGGGGATAATTACTACACCCGGCAGATAGTTGTAAGGTAAATTGATAATACTGATTGTGATTCAAAACTACCGATATGCTACGCCTATCGGTGTTGAATCTACATCGGCATTATACCGGCATTTTTGATTTTAAAATGGCATAACAAAATAACACACTTAAAAATCTCGTCAAGGCAGGCAACCTTTTGTTTGTCTGGTGTTCCATATTTTCTTTTTTTGTATCTGTCATGTGGCGAATTATCGTGCTATCGTGCCATCGTTTTCAAATGCGGCTGAATAGTTTTCATTTTGAGTTCAAATTCTGAGTTTTTCAGGTATTTTTGTTTGTAATCGACTGTTTTAAATACGAACATGTCTGCTGGCAGGCAGGGTAGGCAGGCATAACGAAGAAATCGGACATTATGGACAGACTCTAATTAATTTCTTTCAAATACTAAGGCTTTTGCTGCAGCTTCATTTTCAATGAGTGTGTTATTTTCCCAAACAATATGTCCGTTAACCATTGTCATCATAATCTCATGATGAAAGGTTTGTCCTTCAAGGGGTGACCATCCACATTTGTAAAAAAGGTTGTTTTTTTGCACTTTATGATTTGCATTCGGATCAATCAGCACTAAATCAGCAAAATAATCTTTGCGAATAAATCCTCTGTCTTTAACTTGATATCGGATTGCCGGATTATGACACATTTTTTCAATCACCATTTCTTCGGTAATGACATGTTGTGAAGCAAGTTCCATCATGATTTGCAATGAATGTTGCACCAATGGAGCACCTGATGGAGCAGAAGTGTATGGATTTTGTTTCTCGGAAAGTAAATGAGGCGCATGATCTGTGGCAATAATATCTAATTTGTTAGATTTAAGTGCTTTTCTTAAGGCATCTCGATCGGTTTTTGATTTAATGGCAGGGTTCCATTTAATCAAAGTACCTTTTTTCTCATAATCTTCCTCACTAAACCACAAATGATGGGCGCAAACCTCTGCTGTAATTTTTTTATTCTGAATGGCTGAATTGGAAAATAAATCCATTTCTTTGGCTGTGCTCAAATGTAAAATATGAAGATTTGCATTTGTTTTTGTCGCTAATTCAACTGCTAGCGCTGAGGATCGATAACATGCCTCAGCACTGCGGATTGCCGGATGATATTTTATCGGGATATTATTGCCGTATTGGTTAAGGTAATTTTGAAGATTTGCCAGAATAACGTTGTCGTCTTCGCAATGTGTGGCAATTAATATGGGAGATGCTTTGAAAATACGCTCCAAAATTTTTGGTTTGTTGACAAGTAAATCTCCGGTTGAGGATCCCATGAAAATTTTCACGCCTGCAACTTTATCTGCGGGAAGTTTTTCAATAACGGAGAGGTTATCTTCTGTCGCGCCAATATAAAATCCGTAATTTACCAATGAATCTTTAGATGCAATTTGCATTTTTTCTTCAAATCGTTGCATATCGGTTGTAGTCGGATTTGTGTTTGGCATTTCCATAAAAGATGTTACCCCTCCGACAGCTGCTGCTCGACTTTCGCTGAAGATATTTGCTTTTTGCTCCATTCCCGGTTGGCGAAAGTGTACCTGATCGTCAATAATTCCGGGAATTAGGTATTTTCCTGTGGCATCAATGATTTTGTCTGCCTCGGGATAATGGTTGTCAATAATCAAGGAAACAATACGTTCGTCTTTGATAAGTAGTGAGGCTTCAAAGCGTTTCCCTTCATTAATGATTGTGGCATTTTTAATCAGGATTTTCATAATCAGTGGATTTGCAATTTATGTTGGCAAAGATACCGATTTTTCTACTTCGACATTTTTCTTTTCCATCGAATGATAAATGTTTTTTTTCTGTTTTAACCTGAATTATTTATGCTAATAATCGACTTCACGATGTTTTGTCCCCTTATCTTCGTACAAATTTAGATAAGAAAAGTAGCGTGATGGAGCCATGTCTCCATTTTCAACAGCTTCAACTACGGCACATCCAGGTTCATTTATATGTAGGCAATTATAGAATTTGCATTCTTTAGCACGTTCGAAAATTTCAGGGAAATAGTGATAAAGCTCCTTCTTTTCAATGTGATTAATGCCAAAAGCGCGAATTCCGGGAGTGTCTATAATGTATCCCCCTGATTTAATATGATGCATTTCAGCATAACTGGTTGTGTGTTTTCCACTTTGGTGATAGGTAGAAATTTCTCCGGTTTTTAATTTTAAATCTGGGTCGGCAAGATTGATAAAGCTGGTTTTCCCTGACCCAGAATGCCCTGCAATAACACTTGTTTTGTCTTTTAAAATACTGTTGGCAAGTTCTTGTGCTGAAGCGTGTATGGCAGAAATGGCATGAAATTCTTTAACGACTTTAGCGTAGGTGTGTTCTAACTCAAAAAGCTCATCAATTTCTTCTTGATTGTAGAGGTCTGTTTTGTTGAAAATTAAAATTACGGGAATTCTGAATGATTCGGCTGAAACTAAAAACCTGTCGATAAAAACCCGTGTTGTTAATGGAGTATTTAGTGTTGCCATTAGAATTGCTTGATCGATATTTGCTGCCAGAACGTGGGTTCTCTTTGATAGATTTGTGGATTGCCGTAATAAATGGTTTTTTCGAGGAAGCACTTTGATGATTTGTCCCATTATATCATCAATCATTTGGAATTCTACCTTATCACCTACTGCAACAGGATTTGTCGCTTTGATACCTTGCAATCGGATTTTACCCCGTAAAACACAGGTAACAAGCGAATGACCGGAAAGTACATGATATTGTTTTCCGGTCGATTTTGTAACCAAACCTTTTTGTATGTTTTCTATGATGGTTTAGGTTTAAATCAGGTTGTTCAATTTTGCTGATAATGTTGATTTTGGAACTGCACCAACTTGTTTATCAACCAATTCGCCATCTTTAATATATAATACAGTAGGGATATTTCTTACTCCATATTTTGCTGCAATATCAGGGCTTGAATCCACATCAAGTTTCCCAATAATGGCTTTTCCTTCGTATTCTTCTGCCATTTCTTTAACAATCGGAGTTAGCATACGACATGGACCACACCATTCTGCCCAAAGGTCAATTAATACTGGTTTGTCTGATTTTAAGACAAGTTCTTCAAAGTTGCTTGAGGTAATTTCTTGTACCATAATTTTTCTATTATAATGTTTCGACTAAAATAAATAATTTACTTTAATTTAAATGCATGAATTGCAGGATTGTTTTTAACAAAATCTATCAACTCAGTTGTTAATTTCACACGGTATTTTCGTGATATCATGTCAACACGTGTCTTAGTAACCGAATTAAACAATGAAATGTTCAGAGAGATGTTGCCTTTTTCATTTTCAATTATCCGAGTAAGATCTTTTGTAAATTGTGGATTAAGATGACTCGTTAACACTTGCAGATGTATTTCTTTGAAATAGTCATCTTTAAGGGTGGACAACTCTAAAATCTCTTTTACTTTCAGATTATAAGTCTGACGTTTTTCCCAAAACTCCATCTTTGCTTTAATTAACAGAAGATAATCTTCTTGGAAAAAATTTCTGAATTTCATGTAATCAGAGCTGAATAACCTGAGTGTATAAGCATCTGAGAAATCTTCAATGGTAATGCCACCGTAAAGTGTGTTTTTTGCGGTTCGCTTTTCAAAACAGTTGCTGACAAGCCCTGCAATTGTGAAATCGCGATCAACTAAGGTTTTGCTATCTTTGTTTAGTTCTGCAATTGGGAGTGTTTTAATGTGATCAAGCTCAAAGGTAAATTCATCTAAGGGATGGGCGGTTAAATAAATCCCAATATGCTCTTTTTCTTTTTTCATGGCTTGTAAAGCCGACCATTCTGGGCAATCCGGAATTTGTGGAGTTTGTATTACTGAATCTAACATGTCACCAAAAAGGCTGTTTCCGCCATTTCCTTCGGCTTGTTTTTGGTTCCCATAGCGAACGAGTGCTTCTAAAAAGTTTCCACCTTGTCCGTCATCGCATAAAAATTCAAACCGTTTTGGTTTTTCAAAACAATCGAATCCCCCGGCATAAACAAGTGACTCCATGCTTTTTTTATTGACATGAGAAAGTGAAACTCTGGAAATAAAATCAAACACATCTTTAAATTTTCCGTCTGCTTCCCGCTTTTCAATAATTTCTTTCACGGCATTAGTTCCCACTCCTTTAATGGCGTTGAGTCCGAAGCGGATATTATCATTGTCATCAACGGTAAATAAAGAGAAGCTACTTTGCACGCTCGGACCGAAAACCTGCACGCCCATCCGACGGCATTCTTCCATTAATAGTGAGATTTTTTTGATGTCGCTGAGATTGTTACTCATGACCGAAGCCATAAATTCAGCGGGGTAATTTGCTTTTAAGTAGCCCGTAATGTATGCAAGATTTGCATAGCATACCGAGTGCGATTTGTTAAAAGCGTATTGTGCAAATGCTTCCCAGTCTTTCCATATTTTATTAATCAGATCCTCCGGTTTTTTGTTTACCGTTTTGCAGCCTTCAACAAACTCATCATTTGCCATGCAGCCATCATGAAATTTGACTTTAAGTTCAGCCATCAAGTCAAATTTCTTTTTCCCCATTGCCTTTCGAAGGGTGTCGGATTGTCCTCTTGTAAATCCGCCTAACGCTCTGGATTGCAACATTACCTGCTCTTGGAAAACGGTAATTCCGTAAGTTTCATCCAAATATTTTTCCATAATGGGATGATCGTACTGCACTTTTTTACGTCCGTGTTTTCTTTCAATGTATTCAGGAATGTATTCCATTGGTCCTGGGCGATACAAGGCGTTCATTGCAACTAGATCGTCAAATTTATTGGGTTGCAATGCTTTTAGATGCTTTTTCATTCCGTCCGATTCAAACTGAAAAATTCCTGTTGTCATGGCGTCAGAAAACAACTTAAATGTTTTTTCATCATCATCGGGAATGCTGTCCATGTCAATTTCAATTTGCTTGGAGTGTTTGATGTTTTCCAAAGTTGCTTTGATAATTGACAGGGTTTTTAATCCGAGAAAATCCATTTTTAACAAACCAATAGGCTCTACATGGTCTCCATCGTATTGTGTGACAAGCATTTCTGCATCTTTCATTTTCATGAGTGGCAGTTGTTCCTGAAGGTTATCTCGTCCAATAAGTACTCCACAAGCATGTGTCCCGGTTTGTCGAATCGTTCCCTCAATTTTTTGTGCAAAATGAAGGGTTTCTTTCACTAAATCGCTTCCTTTATCTGCTTCGTCTTTAAGTTCGGGACTTTCTTTAAATGCTTTGGCAAATGTCATTTTTGGTTTTTCGGGCACTAATTTTGCAAGTCGATTTGCCTCGTTTAAAGGTAGTCTGAGCACTCGAGAAACATCCCGGATGGCAAGTTTTGTCGCCATGGTTCCGAAAGTACAGATGTGTGCAACTTTATCGGCGCCGTATTTTTGTCTTACATATTCCAATACTTTTTCACGTCCGTCATCATCAAAGTCAATGTCAATATCAGGCATGGAAATCCGATCGGGATTCAGAAATCGTTCGAAAAGTAAATCATGCTTAATGGGATCAATATTTGTGATTCCGCTACAATATGCAACGACAGACCCTGCAGCAGATCCACGTCCCGGTCCGACAATAACGCCCCTTTTTTTTGCTTCATTGATAAAGTCTTGGGTAATCAGAAAATATCCGGGAAAACCCATGGTTTTAATGGTATCTAGCTCAAAATCTAGTCGTTCTTTTATGCTTAAATCTGTTTCCAGAGCTTCTCCGTAGCGTTCTTTGGCTCCTTCATAAACGATATGCGCCAGATAATCTGATTCGAGTTTTATTCTGAGTACTTTTTCATATCCGCCCAGGGATTGATATCTTTCTTCATCGAATTCATTATTTAAATCGTCTTCAGAATATTTCTCTCGATAGCTTGTTTCGGTGCCGAATTCTTCAGGAATTTCAAAAATCGGCATAATCGGATCTGAATTCAGTTCATACTCTTCAACTTTTTCTGCAATTTCCATTGTGTTGTCAAGTGCTTCCGGATAATCGGAAAACAAAGAATCCATTTCGGCGCGGCTTTTTAACCATTCTTGTTTTGTATATCGCATGCGGTCTTCTTCATCGCGATATTTTCCGGTTACGAGACAAATTAATAGGTCGTGGGCTTCGGCATCATCTTGTTTTGCAAAATGCACATCGTTTGTGGCAATCAACTTAACTTGATGTTTTTCTGCCAACTCGGCAATAACTTTATTGGTTGCAACTTGTTGATCATAAACTTGCCGTTTAGCTTTGGGGTCGTTGGTTTTATGTCGCATCATTTCAAGGTAATAATCATCGCCGAAAAGTGATTTAAACCACTCAATTCGTTCAGATACCTCATCCATACGATTTTTCATAATAAGCTGCGGAATTTCCCCACCAAGGCAAGCTGAGCTTACAATTAATCCCTCATGATATTTTTTCAATAAATCGTGGTCAATTCGGGGTTTATAATAAAATCCATCGGTACTTGCGATGGTAACAAGTTTTAACAGGTTTTTATATCCGACATGATTTTTTGCAAGCAGAATTAAGTGATATCCGGACCGATCCTCTTTGTTTTTTTTGTTGGATATCCCATTTCGAGCAACATAAATTTCACATCCGAGTATTGGTTTTATTCCTGCACTTTTGCAATTGTTATAAAATTCTTTTGCGCCGAACATAACACCATGATCGGTTAAAGCAAGTGCTGTCATGCCGTCTTTTTTGGCAATATCAATTAATTGTTTGGTTTTTGCCAAACCATCTAATACAGAGTACTCTGAGTGAACGTGCAGGTGTGTGAAATTTCTCATAATTCTATTTTATTCAATGAATGAAATGGGAATTCTAAAAATACAGATTAACTTGCGTAATATTTAGCATTTGAAATTGTTTTTATCAAGAATTTTCAACAATTTGAACTATGATTTGGAAATCAGTGAAATACAAATTTGGATTTTGGATTTTTTTGTTTGTCGTTGTCTCTATAAAACCAGTTGAAGCTCAACAAAAACAACCAGAATCGTTACAAGTTATTGAATTTGAGTTGAAAAATGGATTGAAGGTCTATCTGAATCGAGACATGAACAGCCCGAATTTAACAGGGATGATTGCAGTTAGAACCGGATCGAAGTATGATTCTGCTGATGCAACTGGAATTGCTCATTATCTTGAACATATGCTTTTTAAAGGGACTGATCAGCTCGGTACTGTGGATTTTGAAAGTGAATCAATTTATCTTGATAGCATACGAATTTTATACGATAGTTTGGGAAATACCGTAGATGAACCCGAGCGAAAACATATTCAGAATCAGATTAATGATTTGTCTCTGAAAGCTGGCGAATATGCCATTCCGAATGAATTGGATTTGATTCTTAATGAAATTGGCTCAAAAGGAGTTAATGCCTTTACGGGATATGATATGAATGCATATTTTAACCGATTTCCGCCGCATCAATTAGAAAAATGGTTGAAGATTTATTCACATCGATTTAAAAATCCGGTGTTTCGTTTATTTCAATCTGAACTGGAAACTGTTTTCGAGGAGAAAAATATGTATATGGATCAGTTTGAAATGAGTTTGATTGAAGCCTTTTACGGACAATTTTATCGTAATCATCCTTATGGACAACAAACAATTTTAGGAAATGCTGAGCATATTAGAAACCCGTCTTTAACGGAAATGCAGAAATTTTATGATACGTATTATGTTGCAAATAATATGGCGCTGATTCTTAGCGGTCCTTTAGAAATTGATGACGCAAAAGCATTAATTAATGCTGAATTTAATGATTTCGCATCGGGCACATTGCCTGAATTTGAAACGCCAAAGGAGCAAGCTTTCCACGGGATTGAAACCCATACTGAACGTTTAACACCAATTCGTGCAGGACTTATTGGTTTTCGTACGGCGCCAATAACTCATCCAGATCGTGCTACCATTGATGTTATACATGCCTTATTGAGCAATGAAAATGAAACTGGATTGTTAGATCGATTGGGGCAAAATACCCGTATGATGTATAGTATGGCCTTTAATGATATGCGTCAGGATGCTGGTGCCGCTGTGTTTTTGTATGTCCCTAGGATTGTGTTTCATTCCATGCGAAATGCAGAGCAAATGGTTTTGGATGAGATAGAAAAAATCAAAACCGGAGCAATTGATGATGAGTTTTTGGCTGCTGTTAAGCAAAGTTTGGTGAAACAGGAGTTGATGGCTATGGAAAAAGGCGAAGATAGAGTGATGTTGTTGCTGGATTGTTTTATTTTTGATCAGTCTTGGGAGGAGAAAATTCGTTACGCTGAAAAATTAAATAATGTGAGCAAGGCAGATTTGATTACAATTTCTAGAAAATATTATGGAGATAATTATTTGTTGTTTCGCTCAAGAATGGGATTTCCGAAAACTCAACGGCTCAAAAAGCCGGGATTTGATCCGGTTTCTCCCAAATATCCAAATGTAAAGTCTGTATTTTCACGAAAATTAGAGCAAGTTAAATCGCCTGAAATTCAACCAGATTATCTTGAATTTGGGAAGGATGTTATTGAGAGAGAAATTTCTCAGGGGATGCAATTGTATTATGTTGAAAATCCTGTGAATTCAGTTTTTCAATTGGATTTGAAATTTAAACGTTCAATTTTTGAATCATCATATCTTAATCCCTTGGCGTTTTATTTGAATCAATGTGGAACCACTCAATATCCGGAAAACGAATTTCAGCAAAAACTGCAAGCCCTTGCAAGTACGGTTTCTGTCTCGGCAGGAGATCAATATTTTTCAATACAAATGACAGGAATGGATGAGTATTTAGATTCTTCGTTAGTTTATTTGAATCAATTGTTGCAAAGCCCGGCAGCGTCGAAACAAAGCTTGAAACGTTTGACCCAAATGAAAATGGTAGAAAAGCGGTACGAGAAGCGCAAACCAGATATTAAGGCAAGGGCACTGGCTGATTTTGTTATTTTCGGCGATGAATCTAGGTTTCTTAGTCGGGCATCAATGAAAGATTTACGTCGTTTGTCTTCTGAAAATATGATTGCAGAATTGTCGGCTGTTTTGTCGGCTCCTTGTGAAATTCATTACTCTGGACAAATTCCTGAAAAAAAATTGAGTACAAAACTATTAGAGCGTTTGAAGCTACCTAATGTAACAAATGATATTGCATTGTATCAGCGTGAAATTCAGAATTATGAAAAGCCTAGTATCTATTTTTTAAATGATAAGAAAGCCATACAAAGTCAGATTTATTTTTACATTCCCGGTAAAACGGTACAAGGACATGAGCGCGCAATCGTTAATGCATATAATCGGTATTTTGGAGTTGGCATGACGTCTGTGGTATTTCAGGAAGTTAGAGAATTGCGTAGTATGGCATATTCCGCTTGGGCAAATTATTTTACGGGTTTTTACCCTAAAAATCAATCGTATTTTAAAGCTTTTGTCGGGACACAGTCAGATAAAACTGTAGATGCTATTCGATTAATGGATTCATTAATATATCAGTTCCCGATTAAATCGGATCGAATATTAAATTTGAAACAGGCTTTAAAACAGTCAATTGTAAGCGAAACTCCTGATTTTCGAAATATTTCGTATCTTGCAGCCGAATGGAGAAATCAAGGATATCAAACAGACCCTCGTAAAATGTATTATCAGGTGTATGATGAGTTGGAGCAAGCGCAATTGGAATTGTTTCACAAAATGCATATTTCTGAAAATCCGATGCAAATTATTATTGTCGGTGACAAACGGAAAATTGATTTGGATGCATTACGACAGTTTGGCGATGTGTTTGAGATAAACGAAAATGAAATATTGAATTAAGATGAAGTTTAAAAGTGTATTAATTGTTTTTTTTGCAAGCATATCGTTTCTGTTATCAGGACAGGAAACCATTAAAATGATGCAATATAATTTGTTGTATTACGGAAGTTATACCGATTGGTGTACCTCAAATAATAATAACATTTCAGATAAAGCGGATAATTTGGCGATAATTATTGATCATGTTCAGCCGGATATTTTTACGGTGAATGAAATGGATCCGAGTTCATATTCGGTAAATCATTTGCTTGGTAATGCCTTAAATGTAAATGGGGTAACACATTATCGTTCAGCCGCTATTTTGAATCAAGACGATGGCAGTTTAATCAATATGTTGTATTATGATAACACAAAATTGGAAATATTGAGTCAGGAGAGTGTTACAAATGGTGTAAGAGATATTAATATTTACAATATGCGGCATTTGAACGTTGTTCCGCAGGTTCGGTTTAGTGTTGCTGTTGCTCATTTAAAGGCAGGATATGATGATAGTTCTGAGCGAGCCTATGCAACGTCGCAATTCATGGAATATTGGAGCAATCAATCCGACAAGCGAAATGTGATTTTTGCCGGCGATTTTAATGTATATACTTCAGACGAACCCGCATATCAAAATTTAATGAATCCTTCGCAGGGAAACATTCAATTTGTGGATCCTGTGGATCAACCAGGCGACTGGGGAGATTATAGTTTTCGTTATTATCACACCCAAAGCACACATGACTCTGATGATGGATGTCCTTCCTACGGAGGAATGGATGATCGTTTTGATTTCATTCTCGTTTCGGATGATGTCATGAGTGGTGAAAATAGCATGTTGTACGTTGAAGATTCTTACACAACTTTGGGACAGGACGGAAATCGTTATAACGGATCGTTGATTGATCCTGTAAACACATCTGCACCGAGCGAAGTTATTTATGCAATGTACAATTTTAGTGATCACTTACCTGTAATTGCAGAGTTTGAGCTAGGTGAAACGGGCATTACAGAGTTTTCATCGCAACAGAGTTTTTCCATTGAGCAGCTGGAAGTCAGTGAATCCTCGATTCGTTTTGATTTGCTGAGTGAGTTGCCCAAATCGGGAACATTGGTGCTTTACAATATATTAGGCAGAGTTATTACAAGCACAGATTTTTCTTTTCATGGCAGAGATAAGTTTAAATTGCCGGTTTCAGAATCGGGACTTATGGTATTGCAAATTTGCACCGATGATGGGTATTGCGAAAGTTTTAGAATCGTAAAGTAATATCATTTATTAATCAAAATTGCAATCGGTATAATACCACTTTAAAATCAAAAATTTTGGTATAAGGGGTTTGTGGTGCTATGTTAACCCCTGGATTACGGTCGGTAACTTCCCTTATCCGGGGTTATTAGGTGTATTCGACCCCGTTCTGGGTCAGAGGTGGTGCGATATTAGGGGGCTTCACATTCTTCATCCAGTGCTTTCGAAACGCAATTACTTATCCTTGTTTTTTTTTGCAAATTTACCAAAAATAAGGATAGGGTTTTACTTTTTTGTGCTTTTGTCACGATTTTTGAATGCTATCGCATCAAAAATCCCGCCAAAAGGCTTTTCGGATATTTGTGTTACCCACGGGTTTCGTTTCGAAAACAAGTTTTCTCACTCCACCCGTGGTTACAATGATGTCACCCCTTCGGGGTTAGACAGGTTGTGATGCACATTTGTGCTTTTGTCACAGCCTGTCCGGCTTTAACGGAAAATTTGCAAAAAAAGCAAAAATCTCGCCAAAAGA
>JAYEFQ010000154.1:0-8389 GCA_034658655.1 Bacteroidota bacterium | reverse complement strand
TAAGAACCTCTGCCGATTTTGAATTTGAACGCGCAATCGGACAAACAAATAAGGCTATTCATCCAAAAATTGAAACCATCTTTTTATTAACCCATCCGGAACATACATTTATCTCCAGTTCAATTGTACGAGATGTGTATAAGCATGGTGGCGACATAAGTGGCTTTCTTCCAAAAGATATGAACTTGGATTTATAAGAGTAAATCTATTAACCTATAAACTTCCCAACTTTTTCCTTTCAACATAAATCCCGCCGAGTAAGATCAAGAAAAATACGCCTGCAGCAGCATATTGAATAGTATTTCCGGTTTTATAAGATTGCGGTTCGAAACGAAATTCAATTTCATGTTTTCCTGCAGGAACAAGCATTGCACGCAATACATAATTTGCTCGAAAGTGCTCATGTTTTTCTCCGTCAATATATGCATGCCAACCTTCGGGATAATAAATTTCAGAAAAAACAGCCAATTGAGCTACTGTTGAATTGGACTCATACACCATGTGATCAGGGTGATAAGAAACTAATTCAATGAATTTTATATCTTCTGAATCATATTTTATCCTTGTAAAATCATTTAGTTGTGGTGCAAATCGTTTATCAATTACCGCCTCTTTGTGAGGATTAATACCTCGTACTGCAACAACCTCTTCATCAGCACTTTCAACCATCTTGTAATTATCCACAAACCAAGCGTTTCCACATGCCTTTGTGTTTTCAACCGGTCCTAATTGTGGATGAATAATAATATATTTTGTATTCAACATTGACAATGCTGGTGCCTGCACACTGGCGTTTATCATTGCACTGATTTCCTGCATATTTTGAGTTTCCTGCAACATCATGTTTGCATATCCGCGCACCATGCTTAATTCTTGGTAAGCAACAGAATCAAATAATTCTTGATAACGACGCATTTTTGCTCCATGATATCCACCGATTGAATGATGAAACCACGAGGTACTTGCATCATTAAAAATACTAACAGACATGTTTGCGACCCGATAGTGAGTATCTTTGTCTTTAAGAATTTCGTTATCTGCAGTGCTGGCAACAAATGGTTTTTCAAATTTTCTTTCAGATGTAAAATTATCCGTATCCAAATAACGACGATTTACCGGCCACATATCGACAATTACAACAAAGAAAATAAGTGCATAAGCTAGCTCTGGCTTAATTTTACGCTGAATAATTAAATACACAATCAGTGCACCGAGTAATACAAAAATTAAAGAACGAAATGCATCTTTACGAACCAAGCTTTCACGATCGGCTCGCAATGCAGGCACATATTCGTTCATCATTTGAATTTTCATTTGCTCGTATTGAGGGTTTCCTTCGGTTCCTGCAAAGATTTGCTCAACCAACATTCCATCTTTTTCCGTTTCCGGATTACTGATTCCCGGAGCAACAATTATTAATAAAAGCACGGTAGAAACTGAAATCCCTGCAATCTTAAACGCATTTAGCACACGTGCTTTTTCGATTTTTTCATTAAACAAATCTCTTAAGGCAAGAAAACCGAGAAGCGGAATAGCAAATTCAGCAATTACCAAAGTCATTGAAACAGTTCTGAACTTATTATATCCCGGGAAATACTCTAAGAAAAGATCCGTAAAAGGCATGAAATTTTTTCCCCATGATAATAAAATAGATAAAACCGTTGCTGTTAACAACCACCATTTCAATTTTCCTCTCACTAAAAACAATCCGAAAATAAAAAGAAAAAAGACAAATGCCCCAACATAAACCGGTCCGGATGTCATGGGTTGAGCTCCGAAATACAATGGCATTTGTTTAATAATTGATTTTGAATTTTCAGGTGGCAAATATTTACTTAACACTCCGTATGTTTCACTTTCTCGAGAAAGTTCTCCACCTGATGCGCCACCTTTAAAATTCGGGACGAGTAATGTCAAGGTTTCATCAATACCATAACTCCATTGGGTTATATAATCTTTATCTAGCCCTGTTGTGCGATTTTCTTTATTGCTATTCAGCTCACTTGGTCCACGAATGGAATAATCACCGTATTCATAGGTAGTTAAAAGTGGAGTTGCACTAGCTGCCACCGCAATAATAACACCAACCAACAACATGCCAGTAGTTTTTCCAAATTGCACTAATTGTTTTTTCCGAATTACTTCAACCAATTGATAAATTCCATAAATCATTGCAATTATGAGAGTGTAATATACAATCTGCACATGATTAGTTAGAATTTGCAAAATCAGGAAAAATGTCATCATCATCATTCCCCAAAAAGGTTTTCGGTCGTATGCAAGATAAATTCCTGCAATAACGGGAGCCATATAACCAAGCGCTATTGCTTTGGTAACATGTCCTGCCGCAATAATTATGAATAAGTAGGATGAAAATCCGAATGCAACGGCACCTCCCATACTCAGCCAAGGCTTAACGCGAAAGACGAGCATCAACAGATAAAATCCAAGTAAATAATAAAACAAGTGAGCTATTGGTCTCCAGTTTCCGAAATTTATAAAACGATCAATTTTTGCAAAAACATTTTCCTGTTTAGGGCTATGGATTAAATAAGTAGGCATCCCCGAAAACATAGAATTTGTCCACAATATGGGTTCTCCTGTTTCTTGTTTATATTCCTTATACTCTTTAGCTGCCGCTTGATAAACTTTCCAATCATGTGTCTCTAACTTTTGATTATTCAATCTCGGAGAAAAATAAAAGATAGAAATCAATAAAAAGCCCAATACAGCAACAAGATGCGGAAGTACCTGAGTTTTAAAATTTATTTGCATAATAATAGATTTTGCTCAAAAATAAGAAAAATGAAATAAAAACACGATTTATCCTTGAGTTCAGTTTAAAAAGTTTGTAAAGTTCATAAAGCTTACAAAGTTAAATTACACATTATAAACAGTTTACACTTTCTGCTTTACAAACCTTCTACTTTTTATACTCAGATCGTTAATATGTTTGATAGTTGTTTGATATAACTTTACGAACTTTCTACTTTTTATACTCGTCTCAAACATTATAAAGAATGATGTAATTATTTTTTATCTTTATCCGCAGAAAAAAACTTTACAATGAAATCACGACGAACGTTTAAACGATTATTTTTTGCAGGCAAGTTGCACTATATTACCCCCGAATATTTCCATAATTTCTTTGGACACATTTCAGGCTTATCTAAATTTATTCACAAACACAAAGATCAACTTGAATATAATGATTTTTGTACCCGAAAATTTGAATATAGCAAGCGTTATAAACTATTTAACCACGTCATTGACACAGAAAAATTAGAAAATATAAATTATCTTGAATTCGGCGTTGAAAACGGCAGCTCATTTAAGTGGTGGATAAAAAACATAACACATCCCGAATCACGTTTTTATGGATTTGATACATTTACTGGACTGCCAGAGGCATGGGGCCCATATAAAAAAGGCGCAATGGCGGCCGGAGAAATTCCTAAAATTGAAGATTCACGACATCAATTCATTCAAGGATTATTTCAACAAAGCTTGCCCGATTTTCTCAAAACATTTGATAACTCAAAACGAAATGTCATCCATCTCGATGCTGACCTTTATTCCTCAACCTATTACGTTTTAAATCGTATGGCTCCATTTTTGAAATCAGGAGATATTCTCTTATTCGATGAATTTAACGTTCCCATGCATGAATATAAAGCGTTCACAGAATTTGTCACTTCTTACTATATTGAATATGAAGTACTTGGCGCCGTAAATAATTTTTATCAGATTGCTGTGAAAATAAAATAAGCAGTCCCCAAAAAAGGTTAGCCTGCATTATTCATAAAAAGCACACAAAAACACTTATGGGTTTAAGTGGCTATTAAAAAATAAGCTTAACAACCACTAATCTTCAACAATAAAAACAAAAATTTTAATAAGGATGTTTTTTTTATTGGCTTTTTACGAGTGCTTTTACTTCGGCGCTCAGCTCAGCACAAGTCTGTTTCGTTGCAAAAGCCTTTAAATAGAAAACTATATCGTCGGCTTTCGGCGCCTCACATCCCCCTAAATTAAAAGCATGAATAATACAGGTTAAAAAATCCCTTAAGATTTCCTATCTTTGCAGCTTAATGCATTAATATATGGAGAACATTCGAAACTTTTGTATCATCGCCCACATTGACCATGGGAAATCTACATTATCAGACCGCTTACTGCAAGCAACTCAGTCGGTTAATGAGCGAGATTTTCAAGATCAGGTTTTGGACAATATGGATTTAGAACGTGAGCGTGGAATTACAATCAAGAGTCATGCAATCCAAATGCGATACAAGTTTGAAAATAAAGATTTTGTTCTGAATTTGATTGATACTCCAGGGCATGTGGATTTTTCATACGAGGTATCGCGCTCACTTGCTGCTTGCGAAGGAGCAATACTTATTGTCGATGCAACACAAGGCGTTCAAGCACAAACAATTTCAACGCTTTACCAAGCCATTGATAATGATTTGGAAATAATTCCGGTGATGAATAAAATGGATATGGACAGCGCAATGCCCGATGAAGTGGAAGAACAAATCATCGATTTAATCGGTTGTGAACGAGAAGATATAATTCGTGCTAGTGGAAAAACCGGAGAAGGTGTTGATGAAATATTAGAAGCAGTAACAAAACGTATCCCTGCACCAACAGGAGATCCAGAAGCACCGCTTCAAGCCTTAATTTTTGATTCTGTTTTTAATGTGTATCGCGGTGTAATTGCTTATTTTCGTATTTTTAACGGAACAATCAAGAAAGGCGATCACGTTAAATTTTTTAATACCGACAGTGAATATCATGCTGATGAAATCGGAAATTTAAAATTAAAAATGGATCCGAAACCAACATTATCAGCCGGTGATGTCGGATATATCATTTCCGGAATTAAAGCTGCTAAAGAAGTTAAAGTAGGTGATACACTCACACATGTTGAAAACCCATGTGAAAAACCGATTTCAGGCTTTGAGGACGTAAAACCAATGCTTTTTGCCGGAATTTTCCCCGTTGATGCAGATGATTATGAAGAATTAAGAGCCTCAATTGAAAAATTGCAGCTTAATGACGCCTCACTAACTTTTATTCCTGAATCATCTGCGGCTTTAGGTTTTGGTTTTCGTTGCGGATTCCTTGGACTCCTGCATATGGAAATTGTTCAGGAACGCCTAGACAGAGAATTTGACATGGATGTTATTACTACCGTACCGAACGTTCCCTACATTGCACATCTTGGTAACGGTGAAATTCTGAAAGTTTATAACCCATCAGGGCTTCCGGGTCCAAACGATTTAGATTTCGTAGAGGAACCAATGATTAAAGGAAATATCATTACACCTTCAGAGTCAATCGGTCCGATTATTAAATTAATTGTTGATAGACGGGGAGTTTTGCTAAATCAGCTATACTTAACAAACAATCGATTGGATATAAGTTTTGAGCTGCCACTAGGGGAAATCGTCTTTGATTTTTATGATAAATTGAAAAGTATTTCAAAAGGATATGCTTCTTTTGATTATTATCCCTCCGGACATCAACAAGCAAAACTTATCCGCTTAGACATTCTGCTAAATGGAGAACCTGTTGATGCGCTTTCAACACTTACACATGTTGATAATGCTTACCAACTTGGTCGCCGAATGTGCGAAAAACTGAAGAAACTGATTCCACGTCAACAATTTGATGTTGCCATACAGGCTGCTATCGGTGCGAAAATCATCGCCAGAGAAACCGTTAAAGCGGTGAGAAAAGACGTAACTGCAAAATGTTACGGTGGAGATATTACCCGTAAACGAAAACTGTTGGAAAAACAGAAAAAAGGAAAAAAGCGTATGCGTCAAGTTGGCTCAGTGGAGGTTCCGCAAAAAGCCTTTCTTGCAGTGCTAAAACTGGATTAGCTTGTGCCGTATAAATTTTATTGTTTAAAGATGATATTCAACAGAATGTAAAATCGTAAAACAATAAAGAAAAAGTAACCCTTATTTTTGGTAAATTTGTAAGATGTGTACATTATGAAAAAAATCATCACATATACAATCCTGATGTTATCTGTTAATGCAGGTATATCCCAAAACATTTTCAACAAAATCATTGAAGATTCAATCCCGCAGATTACAACAGGCATAATGGATGTTGATACCGGATATGTCTTTTTATCAGGAATTAGTAATGAATACGGAATCAGAAGCTTTGCATTTAATTATATCAACCAGAATGGAGAACAACAGTGGCAAAGAATATGTCAGCATTTTTGCAAATAATCTTACAAATGACGAAGATATGTATTACCTTTCACGAAACAATAAACTTTTTGTAAGTATGTTAGCAGATCATTGTGAATACGGCCGTGCGAATGTTTTTGCACAAAATCTATTGGCGCTAATTGGCGAATATCCGTATTTTGAGTACACACCTATGCCTGAAGATATAAGCAACCCACGAAGAATAGAAAACAAACTGAGTATTGAGGACATGTTTAAACCAACACTAAACATTTATCCAAATCCAACCAAAGGCATATTAACTATAGAATACAACTTTGAAACAATACAAAAAGAAGGAATGGATTTGCTTATGTAAGTACTGGGTTATACTGTAAAAACTGATTGCAAAAATGGCGAAGTTAATATATACACTACAGATGGCAGATTATTACAAACCATTCCATTAAAAAATCTTGAAGGAAACAGAACAATTGATCTTTCAAACTATACATCAGGAAACTACATTATTGAACTAGAGGATTGTTACGAAAACAATAACTCAACAATTATCACAAAACAATAAGAGCTCAAACAGCCATGCAAAAATTTGCATGGCTGTTTGTATTTATCTTTTACTTATCTTTACTTTATGAAAAAAATAATTTTCATTTCCACACTGCTAATAACAAGTGTTCTCCATTCACAAGAGACATTTAATGTTATTTTGGAAGATACAATCACACATATACCTAGCAGTATAGTTGAAAGTAATGATTGTTACTATGTACTTTCAGGTACAGGCAGCGAAAATAACATTCGTTGTTATAGTATCACGAAAATTAACAATTTGGGAGAAATTCAATGGAAACAAATATATGCAAATGATTCACTTGAATACTGGGAAGGCTGGGAACATAGCTTAAAAAAATCTACAGGAGGTTTTTTTACTGTAGGAACTGCTAATCACACTATTAACAACAATAAAGGTTTTATTTTTGCGAACTTTGATCAAAACTTGAATTTAGTTACTGAACAGATCGTTTCATATGACACAGATTGGCAAAAATGTTTTAATTCATTAAAAACAGATAGTAATAATATATTTATAACTGGGCAGTATTATGACACTTCATTAGAAAGCTTCTACATGTACATTTCAAAATACGATAGTTTAAACAACCATATTTGGACACAAAATTACATAGACACATACTCTTATGGCTCTCAAGTACTGGAATGTAACAATCATGATATAATCTGTGCTGGGGCACAAAATTCTAATGGATATACAAATTGGCTTATTAATAGATATACGACACAAGGAGATTTATTATGGTCAAAAAGATTTGGCTGGCTTGGTTCACGAAATGACGGTTCTGTATCCGCATTAGCAGAAACATCGGATTCCTGCATACTTGCCTGCGGAAGTTACCCTGGCATAAAAACCGCCTTCGACACCTATTACGATGGTTGCATTCGCAAAATTGATGAAAATGGGGAGTTGGTTTGGGAACAATTATATAGAAGTTATTTGTTAAGCCATACCGGAAGTATATATACCACCAATAATATTTATTCGATTATTTCAGATCATGCAGTCATTTATGCTATTGGCAGAAATTACAATTATAATTCATGGTTGGACAGAGCATTTTTATTAAAATTAAATAGCCATGGAGAAATTATCTGGAAAAGAAATTATTTCGCAGTTAATGAAGAATCACATTCACAACAAATTACCACTTTCAAACAAACATCAGACAACGGTTTTATATTATGCGGTTATGGCAACGACTATTCAAACATTGGCTACGACCCACCCCAACAACGTTGGCTCATAAAAACCGACAGCCTCGGTATGGATGGGCTATGCAACACAGAACCCGATGCCTTACAGGTTGATATTAATTTACCTGAAGAAATGTGCGCTTTTGACACCACAGAGCAATACCTGTACATAGCAGGTCCAACTGCTCCATACACTGTTAATATAAGCAATGGACAACAATTTGACAGCATTTATTACCCACCTGTTTTTGTCCCGAAAGAAATTGGTCCAAGCACCATTGAAATTTCCTATGATGGTATTACAACAATGGAATTTGAAGAACCTGAAGTTACCATTTCCAACCACGAGTGGGGTGAGTGCATTGCCATTCCTATTGAATTTCATGTGGGCAATCAAGTTGGCT
>JAYEFQ010000153.1:26881-30439 GCA_034658655.1 Bacteroidota bacterium | reverse complement strand
ATTTAATGGTAAAATCCAAGAAATAAAAATAGCTTCCAGAGGTTATCGAAAATTCAAAAACTTTAGAAGTGCTATCTTATTTTTCCATGGGGCTTAAATCTTTACCCATTAAAATGGTAGTAGAACCGGTTTTTCTATAGCACAAAACAATGAAACAAATGATACTGCCAATTAATTGTCAGAAGTTACAACTTTTTTAGTATATTTGTAACATTAAAACTAGGGATAGGAAAGTATTATGAAAAAAATTAAACTAACTAGTACATTGCTAGCATTGCTAGCATTTTCAGTACTATCAGCACAAATTGCGAAAACAAATTTTTACCAAGAACAAAAAGCAGAAAAAGAAGTTTCTGTATATCCTGAATTGGATGAGTTCCTTTATAGCAAGTATTATCAGTCCTTACCAGAGGATTCGGCTTACAAACCAGATATGCGTTTGGTTCCCTTTACGGATGAACGGGTGGCTCATGTAATTGACAAAGCAGGAAATCCAATTAATCCGCTAAATAACAAAAGAACAGAGCTAAAAACAAAGAACAATACGCAAAAAACAAAATCTTTGATAAGGACATTAAATCCAGCATCCATTAATTTTGTAGAAATCCAAAATAAAATTTATTATCGTTTCAGAGGATAAAAAAGTCATCAATAATTTTCTATAATTGTGAATAAATCTAACTATTATGAAAAAAATACTACCATCATTATTATCAATTATTACAATAGCAGTTCTTCTTTTTGCCAATAATAATCTATACTCTCAGTGTGCTTCTAATGGAAATCTTGACTGGAATACTGGAGTAACTCGTGTTATTTTTAACACAATTGATAATACAGATCTAAACAACCCAAAAGATGTTGGCTACGAAGATTTCACAGCTCAATCAACTGATGTTTCTATTGGCAATTCTTATAATTTAACAGTAAATGTAGAAACTGATGGAGATTATACCGTACATAGTATTGTGTGGATTGACTGGAATAATAACAATGACTTTACCGATGCAGGAGAAGAATATGATATGGTAAGTGCAACAAATGTTTCTAATGGAGCTACTTCTGCATCACCATACAACATTACTATACCTGCAGGTGCATCTATTGGCTCAACAATAATGAGGGTTTCAGCTAAATATAATGCAGATCCAACTTCTTGTGAAACAAGTTTTGATGGCGAAGTTCATGATTATACAATAAATATATTAGCACCTCCTTTATTTCCCACATTTTATAATACCTCGGATAATAATGCTTCAGTATATTTTAATAATATCCGTACAGCTACCATGCCTGTTTTTGCATTATCATCTACTAATACTGGTGGTTACGATGCATATTATCTCGAAATCAATACAAAAGATGATTTTTCTGGAACTTCTTATACCCAAACAATATTAGGAACTTATACTTCCGGAATTAAATACGACATTTATTGTGACAATCTCGCGCCTGCATTACCCACTACAGAAGGTGTAGTATATTATGTCAGAGCAAAAGCTTCTGATGATAGTGGGGCAACATGGGGAAGCTGGTCATCACAAAACTGGACATTTACTTATAATAGCACTAGTACTGATTATGGATGGCACCAAACTGCAGAAACTCAATTTACAGAAGGAACTTTTACAGGAAATTATATAGATTATTCAACAAATGGCAATAATACTGACTATATTTTTTCAGGTATAGGTAGCTTTGACATGCGTGCCGGTACAGATGATGGTTGCAAAGAAGGTACGGGATGGTATCCTTCAGTAAATTTCATGACAATAGGGTATCAAGATGAGAATATTGGAAACGGTACCCCGGCAGATATTCATAATGGCACACGATTTACAAATGTACCTATTCCAAATAATGCTGATATTATTTCAGCTACTTATTCTTTAGATGATAATGATGGTTGCCCAACTTTTGATGCAGCGATTGTTGATATTGACCTTACTGCTTACGACACAGATAATGCCCCTGTTTTATCTACTACTTTAGATACATATACTAAAACAACAAATGTTGTTGACTGGTCTATGGACTTTACCTCTGGAGGCACTCATTCTATATCTGGTGTAGATAATGTAGTAGAAGAAGTAATAAGCAGAGCCGGATGGAATGAAAACAATGCATTAACAATTCTTTGTGATGATGATGCTACTGAATATGACAATGGATGCGTTAGCCAAGCTGATAATGGATCTTCTACCGCTCCAAGATTACAAGGTACTTTTACTGATTTTGTGAATACTATACAATCTCCTGCAATAAAATTTGCAGATTTCCAATGTGCTTCAAATTACGAAGAACTGAGGTGGGATGATGACGAAACTTATGGTGATATTAAAATTCATTTATATTATGATAATTCAGGAACTCCAACAATTATTCCTGATGGTGCTCTTGCAGGGAACAGCACCGGATTTGATGCAAATATAGTTGATATTAGTGGATTAAATACAACTACTTATGCAACACTCTATATTGTTGCAGATATACGCTATACCAGCACTTCCACTGGACAAAGTCCTGAATTAAACAGTTGGTCCATAACCACTACGCCAACTCCTTCTGTAACGGCTTCTACTGATCAAAGTATATGCTCCGGGGGCTCTGCTGATCTTTCTGTTGCTTCAGGTTGTGGATATTATACTTGGAGTACCGGCGAAACCGGAACCGATATTACAGTTACTCCGGTAAGCACAACCACTTATTACGTTACAGCTACAACAAGCGATGGAAGTACCGCTACTGATCAGGTAACTGTAACCATTGCTCCATTAAATGCAGGAACAATAGGCTCAGATCAGAATGTATGCGATGGTGATACACCTTCCGGTTTAACTGATGAAACTTCAGCTTTTGGTGGAATAGGAACAGTTAATTATCAATGGCAAGAACAAGCCGATTGTACAGGTGGTTGGTCAAATATAAGTGGTGAAACATCAGCAACATTGAGTTTTTCTTCGGCTATTGCACAAACAACCTGCTATCGTAGAGAAGCAACAGATGATTGTGGAAATAAATATTCAAATATAATTACTGTAACTATTGACCCCTTACCCACAGCCTCAGCGGGTGGCAATGAAACAATCTGTTCTAATGAATCAGCCACGGTAAGCGGTGCTTCAGCAGATTATGGAGATATTTCATGGACACATGATGGTGCAGGAAGTTTATCAGGAACAACCACTTTAACCCCGATTTACACGACAGCATCAGGAGATGAAGGCAGTACGGTTACGCTTACCATGACCGTCACCAGTAATAACTGTGGTACTGCAACAGCAACTTATTCTGTAACAGTCGATCCTCAACCAACAGCCTCTGCGGGTGGCAGCGAAACTATTTGCTCAAATGGAAATGCAACGGTTTCGGGCGCAACAGCTAGTAATGGTAGCATTACATGGACACATGACGGAAACGGAATTCTTTCTGATGCAACAACACTTACCCCAACATATAATGCCGATCCGGCAGATGAAGGAAGCACCGTAACACTCACTATGACCGTAACCAGTACAAATACATGCGCTCCGCAAACTGCAACAGCAACTTATTCTG
>JAYEFQ010000153.1:0-26781 GCA_034658655.1 Bacteroidota bacterium | reverse complement strand
GATGCAACAACACTTACCCCAACATATAATGCCGATCCGGCAGATGAAGGAAGCACCGTAACACTCACTATGACCGTAACCAGTACAAATACATGCGCTCCGCAAACTGCAACAGCAACTTATTCTGTAACAGTCGATGCTCAACCAACAGCCTCTGCGGGTGGCAGCGAAACTATTTGCTCAAATGGAAATGCAACGGTTTCTGGCGCAACAGCTAGTAATGGTAGCATTACATGGACACATGACGGAAGCGGAATTCTTTCTGATGCAACAACACTTACCCCAACATATAATGCCGATCCGGCAGATGAAGGAAGCACCGTTACTCTTACAATGACAGTAACCAGTACAAATACATGCGCGCCGCAAACTGCAACAGCAACTTATTCTGTCATTGTCGATGCCCAACCAACCGCATCTGCAGGTGGCAGCGAAACTATTTGCTCAAATGGAAATGCAACGGTTTCGGGCGCAACAGCTAGTAATGGTAGCATTGCATGGACTGACAACGGAAGCGGTTCACTCACCGATGCAACAACACTTACCCCAACATATAATGCCGATCCGGCAGATGAAGGAAGCACCGTAACACTCACTATGACCGTAACCAGTACAAATACATGCGCTCCGCAAACTGCAACAGCAACTTATTCTGTAACAGTCGATCCTCAACCAACCGCTTCTGCGGGTGGTAGTGAAACCATTTGCCCTGAGGAACAAGTCATCGTTTCTGGAGCAAGTGCTGCAAACGGAAGCATACTATGGACACACAATGGAAACGGAACACTTTCAAATGAAACAACCATCACTCCGACTTATCTTTCTGATGCTTCAGATACAGGAAGCACGGTTACCCTTACACTAACTGTTAGTGGTGAAAATGCGTGTTCAACTGAAGAAGTTTCAGACATTTTTACAATCACAATCAATGAATTACCAACAGCTCCGGTGTTAATCTCCTCTGACATGAATAATTTCTGTGAAGATGATGCCGGAACAATGAATCTATCCGTATCTGCTGGTAGTGGCGACATTGTTAGATGGTTTGATGATGTCTGTGGTGGAAATGAAATAGGAACAGGAAATGTACTAAATATCAACACACCAACAAACTCAACAACTTATTTTGCCAGATGGGAAAACAGCTGTGGAGCTTCTGATTGCGCTTCAAAAGACATCACAGTAGCTGAACCACCAGTCATTCCAACAAGTGCAGAATCCGATATTAATGACTTTTGCGCCGATCATAGCGGAAATATTGAACTTTCCATTAACGGAGGAAGCGGAAACCAAGTGCAATGGTTCTCGGGCAGTTGTGGTGTCGGCTCGGTGGGAATTGGAAATCCATTATCAATGCCATCTCCTGATGTAACTACAACTTACTACGCACGTTGGGAAAATGCCTGTGGTGCAACAAGTTGCGTGGAACATACAGTCAATGTAAATCCGCTACCAAGCGCTCCATCTGAGGCAATTTCTGATCGTAATGATTTCTGTACAGATGATGCAGAAAATATTAATTTATCGGTAAATGGTGGATCAGGTGATGAAATACATTGGTACACTAATGCCTGTGGTGGAACTGCAATTGGAACCGGAAATCCGTTGACAATTGCTTCGCCGGAAAGTACGATAACTTATTTTGCTCGATGGGAAAATACATGTGGCGTATCATCTTGTGAATTTGTCACAGTTAATGTGCTGGAATTACCGCAGGTGCCAACCCACATTTCTTCAGATGCCAACAACATTTGCTTTAATAATACAGGAGACATCACATTATCTGCCGTAGGTGGAAGTGGAGATGAACTCGTTTGGTATGCCGATGCATGTGGAACAACACAAATTGGCAATACAAATCCATTAATTATTGAATCTCCCGCTGTAACAACGGAATATTTTGCACGTTGGGAAAACAGCTGTGGAGCTTCTGATTGCGAATCAATCCTAATCAACATCATCGATTCTCCAACAGATCCTACCCTTGCTGAAGTTGATTATCCCGAAGTCTGTGCAAACGATGACGGAAATATTTCCCTCAGCATCACTGGTGGCGAAGGAACAACCGTTGCATGGTACAGCGACTCATGTGGTGGAACTCCCGTTGGAACAGGAAATCCGCTCAGCATTGAATCACCCAACAACTCAAAAACATATTTTGCTCGATACGAATCATCATGTGGAATTTCAAACTGTGTTTCTGTCGATGTTTCTGTCATCGCATTACCAACACCACCAACCAATGCGACTGTTGACATAAACAATATTTGCTCCGATAATTCCGGCACAATGAATCTAAGCCTCGAAGGTGGCTCAGGAGAAACCGTAAACTGGTACACAGATGCTTGCGAAGGAACTTATGTTGGAAGTGGAAATCCGCTCGAAATTGAAACCCCAACAACAACAACAACTTATTACGGACAATATGCAAACAACTGCGACTCAACCGTTTGCCAAAACGTTACCGTAAATATTATTCCGGCAGCTGATGCAACAATCAATCCGGTTGACCCTTTCTGTGAAGGTGACAGTCCGGTAGTAATTACTGCAGCAGAATCTGGCGGAACTTGGAGCGGAACAGGAATTGATTCAAACACAGGCTTTTTCGACCCAGAAGTTGCGGGTATAGGAAATCACATTATCACTTACACCATCACTGGAGATTGTGGTGATACCGATCAAATTACAGTATCTGTCCTTGAAAACTTTGATGCTACAATCACCACTGTCGATCCGCTTTGCGAAAATGACGCAGCAATTACTTTGAGTGCTGCTGATGAAGGCGGTGTTTGGAGTGGAGACGGAATTACCGATACTGACAACGGTATTTTCGACCCTATGACTGCAGGTCCAGGAAATCACGATATTACTTACAATTACGATGGCGATTGCGGAGACACAGACAATATTACAATTACAGTAAATCCGGCAGCTGATGCAACAATCAATCCGGTTGACCCTTTCTGTGAAGGTGACAGTCCGGTAGTAATTACTGCGGCAGAATCCGGCGGAACTTGGAGCGGAACAGGAATTGATTCAAACACAGGCTTTTTCGACCCAGAAGTTGCGGGTATAGGAGATCACATTATCACTTACACCATCACTGGAGATTGTGGTGATACCGATCAAATTACAGTATCTGTCCTTGAAAACTTTGATGCGACAATCAAAGCTGAAGTAAAACATTGCATTGACGATCCGATAATAACATTAACAGCTAACAGTGAAGGCGGAGTTTGGTCAGGAAATGGAATTACAGACAGCATTGCAGGAACATTTGATCCTGCAATGGCAGAAGAAGGAGCCCATCAAATCATATATTATTCTAACGAACTTTGTGGAGATGCTGACACCGTAGTTTTCACAGTTTATCCGAGAGCAAATGCAGAAATCACTCTTGTAGATGCCTTGTTTCTCGATGACGAGCCTATTCAGCTTGAGACAACAGATTCCGATGGAATTTGGGCAGGAAATGGAGTCGATGAACTCGGATTATTTGATCCATCAAACGCAGGCATCGGAGAACATCAGATTATCTACAGTATTGATTCTTACTGTCCTGATACAGATAGTATATCCATCATCGTAAATCCAGAGCAAATCCCTGAATTAGAAATTTTCAATGTAATTACACCAAACAGCGACGGCTACAATGACACATGGAAAATTGATGGAATACAAGCATTTGAATCGGTAAATGTAAATATCTTTAATCGTTGGGGAAGTCAGATATATCACTTTGAAGGGACTGGCAATGCGTATTACGATGTTACAAATCAATGGGACGGCAAACACAATGGAAAACTGCTTCCAATGGGTAATTATGTATATGTTATATCACTTGACGACAACACATACAAAGGAACTATTACATTAATCTATTAATATCCAAACACTATGAAACGATTTCTATTAATATTTATTTTTTTGGGACTTAGCTATAGTTTACTAGCTCAACAATTGCCACTATATAGTCAGTATATGTTTAACAAATTACTGATTAATCCGGCAATTACAGGAAGTGAGGATGCAATTTCTATTAGACTAACAGCACGCCAGCAATGGGTTGGAATTGACAATGCCCCATCAACACAAATTGTGAGCGGACATTACCAGCTTAGAAATAAAACAATGGGTGTTGGCGGAATGATTTTTGCGGATCGATTTGGTCCTGAGTCAAGAACTGGGATACAGGCAAATTATGCATATATCCTTCCGATTTTCAATAAATCAACAAGCTTAGCATTCGGATTATCATTTCAGGTGTTTCAATACCAAATGAATTACAACCAACTCATTACGATTGAAGCAGATGACCCTGCAATTAATTACAATAAAGAGAATAATTGGTTACCCGAAAGTGATTTCGGACTATACCTTTATGGTGAAAAATACTATGTTGGAATTTCAGCAAATCAAATGATTGAATTACAGATGAAAATTGGCGGAGAATACGCTGAAATGAATACATTAAAGCGACATTATCACATGTTAATGGGGTATCAAGCTCAAGTATCTCAAATTTTTGAATTAGAACCATCTGCATTAATAAAAGCAACAGCAAGTACGCCGGCACAACTTGATCTTAATTTAAAAGCAATATACAAGAAAGACTATTGGGCTGGAGTTTCTTATCGGACATCAGGCGATATTGTTTGCTTAATTGGTTTAACAATTAATGAATTTGAATTCGGATTTGCAACGGACTTTGCAACATCAAACCTAAGCCATTATCAGTCTGGGAGCTTTGAACTTTTGCTTGGATACAAAATTGGTCAAACACAGAATATAGGACGTAGCTTTTTCTAAAGATAAAAACTATGAAAAAACAAAACAATTATATTTCAAATCATATTATGAAAAAATTCAGCTTAATACTTCTCATTGCAATGATTTCGGGGACAGCATTCGCACAACAATTACCATTGTACTCTCAATACATGTACAATCGAATGTTGATAAATCCTGCTGTAACCGGTTCTGAGCAAGGAATTCCAATTACACTTACAGCGAAACAGCAATGGGTCGGAATAGACAATGCACCATCAACGCAAGTACTAAGTGCCCATACGCTTTTAAATAACGGAACTATGGGAGTCGGTGGCATGATATATTCTGATAAATTTGGAAGTGAGAATCGTATTGGTATTCAGGCAAATTACTCATATATGCTACCACTATTTTATGATTCTCATTTAAGCTTTGGCTTGTCCTTTCAAGTATTTCAATACCAATTAGATTATCGCGACATAATTGCATTTGACGCAAACGATCCAGCAATTAGTAATTATTCCATAGAGTCAAGTTGGCTTCCCGAAACTGACTTTGGACTCTATCTCTTTAACGACTACTATTTTGTTGGTTTATCAGCAAATCAAATGATTGAATTGCCCGTAAAAATCGGAGGGCAAGAAGTTGACCTAAACCGACTTATACGCCATTATAATTTAATGGGAGGCTATAAATTTAACTTAAAAAATGATTTTGAAATTGAACCATCAGCTTTAATTAAAGGAACATTCAAATCCCCTTTCCAATTTGATATTAATGTTAAAGGAATATATCAGGAAAATTACTGGCTCGGTCTCTCCTATCGAACTGATGGAGACATCATTACCATTTTAGGACTACATTATGACCCCATAAATTTTGGACTCGCTATTGATTTTGCGACATCTGAAATTTCAAGTGTACAACATGGTTCATTTGAAATCTTTGTAAAATACACAATTGATACAAAATCAAAAAATATTGGAAAAAGCAAATTCTAATTCCTAAAAACTCCGACACAACCACCTTAATACTAAACCTCTATCAAACATATACATATAATAAGCATTCTTATTTGTCTTGCCTCTATGTCAACTTTTTGCTCAAAACATAGAATGGACAAAACTAGGACACAGAGCCGATGTGAGCAGAAATACACAATGCCTATTAACCACGGTACTAAAGGACAAAGTTTGTTTCAGAAAAAACTAATACAAAACAAAAAAATAACTGTAACTAATCAGTGCTAAAATAAAAAACATTAATACCGATTGTGATTCAAAACTACCGATATGCTACGCTTTGCCTCGCCTATCGGTGTTGAATCTACATCGGTATTATACTTGCAATTTTGATTAATAAATGGTATAACTATTCAGACGCATTTGAAACGATAGCACGATAATCCGCTACATGGCGGATGCAAAAAAAAATATGGAACCCCGGATATCAAACAAGAGGTTGCAACCTCTTGTTGATTCCAATGTTCTTTCTCAAATTTGCGGTAACGAGCTACTTTTGCTGATACTGATTAGTTACAAAATATCAACTGATATTAACAATATTAGTTTTGTTTTGTGGATAACTTATGGGTTTTTCAAAGTTTTAAACTTCATGAATGTTGATTATTTGTAGATTTTTAAATCCTTTTTTGAATATTCAATTCTGAAGCACTTGTTTTTTTTATCAAGTGATATCAACAAAAGCCGATATTTAACATTGATAACTATTGCTTAAAAAATTTGTTTAAATCAGCATTGGATTTAAAGAAAAGCATGAAAGATGACGATTATGTTTTAGATAATCCCCAAAGAATTTACATTGAAAAGCGAATGAATGTACTTTTGAATTATAACATTCCCGATAATCATAAAGAATTAATCACCTTCAAGAAAAGATTGATAAAATATCGAAATTACCTGTTTACATTTTCATATCATCCAAAAATTCCACCTGACAATAATGCATCTGAAAGGTCAATTACTGACACCTGTATTAAAAATGGACAAAAAACATTGCCTTCTTTAAATATTATTGCTAATTTGCACACTGATTAGTTATTATCAAAAATATATATTGTAAATTTACAAATGATAAAAATGCATTTACTGGTTGAATTTACGAAGCACTAGTACTAAAAAAGAAAATTATTAATCACTAATAACGAAAACATGAGCACCAAAGAAAAAAATAATTTGGCAGAGACCAATGACAGCGAACAAATTAAAAACCAAAGCAAGTTCAAAAGAAAACTTATTGCCTTTTTCAAAAACAACAAAGCAGCTACATTTTTAGGCATATTACTCATTATTGTTGTTGCTTGGTTTTTTATTAAGCTACAAATAAATGAAGCTGCTTTCAAGAAAGAAAAAATCCAAATTAAGGAAGAAAAAAATCAACTTATTGAAGCTTATGAAGGTAAAATTGACAGTTTAAAAGTTGACCATGTTAAATTTGCTACTGAAGTTTTTTCGTGGTCGGTAAGAAGCGAAATGTTAAGGGAAAACACAGAAAATCTTAATCAACTATTAACTATTTTCGTGAAGCAATCTGATGCCAATATCGTTCAGCTTGTAAATCCAAAAGACAACATTATTTTATTATCTTCTGATAAAAAATATGAAGGAAGTCAGGCTAATAATAATGATTACGACAATCTTACAAGTACAATCGTACTTAACAAAGATAATACTACAAAAATTATCAGCCCGGTAATGGGTTTTAATGAAAAAATTGGCGTTTTGATTGTTGAGTTAAAGCAAGAAAAAGAAAAAATAAAAGAAAATAATACTAATCCCAAGGAAGATTAAAAATAAAAAAGATACTTATTACAATCCTATTAATTCAATTATTTGTTGTTGCAAATGCACAAGAACGAATTGTTCGGGTAGATTTCGAGTCAGGGGCTTTTAAAAGCAATCCTAAAATTCCATTTTCAGAACCTTTTGCGATTCAAGGTGAAGCAGGTAAAGCGATTTCCTATGTCAAAGTAAATATTTATTACGAAGGCAAAACCCACTCGTTGCATACTTTTTCGTGGAATCGTTGTGAGAAGAACAATTCAGAAATTTTTACAATTGAAATTCCTGCAATTTTAAAACCAAATACCAAATATGATTTTGAGATTATCACGTATAAAAAGCTGACAAAACCCCAACGCGATTTTTTAATTGATAATACGAAAGAAAGAGTTAAATATTTTATTCAAAACAATCTTTATTTTGATGGAAAATCGGTTAGTGTAAATAAGCCAAAAACAGTTTTTAACGATTTAAGTGCTTTAATTGATGAGGCATTAAAACATCAAGAATCAAAGAATGGAATTACGTATCAGGCTCCCTCTGACTTAGTTTTAGAAGAATTAAAAAAGCAAAGTGATTTTCGATTTAGGAAATTTTTCAAACGAGATGATTCTGAGAATGAGAACCAAGCTGCAGAAGCACTTGTCACAGAAAAAGTAGAGCATTTGACAAACATTGTAATGTCAGAATTAACACCTTATCTGAACAGCACTTTAGTACAGCATTTTAAAGTGGTAAATATAAAATCTATTTCAACTGACAAGGAAACCTTTACACTTCCCATAAATATTGGCATGTACGCTTGGAATAAAAGCTTACAATTAGACAACTCAACAATTTCAAATACAAATTTTACGCTCGGAGCAGGAATAACCTTGCCATTTAATAATAAAAGCGTATTTGCCTCAAAAATGAAGGTGTTTGATTCGTTCGGATACTCAATCGGAGTATTATTTCAACCCGTAAAAGATGCAAACGGCAACGAATTTATTACGCCGGGAATAAATCTACCTGTTTATACAGGACTTGGTTTCCGAGTTTTAAATGTAGTTCGGATAAATGCCGGAATCGTCATTTTAGGAGAAAAAGGACAAGAAGGATTTGACAATATTTCTGTGATACCAACAGCCGGAATGGCATTAGAACTCAACGCATGGTTAGGAATCAAAAAATAAGAGGAAATCTCATTATATTGATAGGTATAATTCTTGTCGTTTCATGTTCACCAAAAACGTCACAGGTTTCCCTATATGTTGATATAGATAATAACGCTTTGGTGGATACAATTAATTCTGCTAGTGAAATGTCTTCCAAGCTCAGATATGCTGATACTTTAAATATTGAAGCGGATACGATTAAATCGACTAGCAAAATGTCTTCCAAGCTCGAACATACTGATACTTTAGATATTGAAGTTGAAGAACCATTGAAAACCGATGATATTGACACAAGCATACAAAAGGAAACAAGCGCATCAATAACATCCAAAGAAATAGAAAACACGGATGAAGCATATCAACAAGCAAGATTAGAGCTGATTGAGTTATTAAAAGCACAAACAGAACTCATCAAAACCCAAAATGAACAATTATCGAAACAATACGAAACAAATACGAATAATCCTGAAACAGAAACAGAAACAGAAACAAAAACAAAAACAGAAACAAAAACGGCTGAAAATAATGAATCAAATAATGGAAAGGACTACAACGCCCTTGAAGATCGGTTAAAGGAAAAAGATGAAGAAATTGAAGCTTTGTACAGAGAAATAAATAACATAAAATCAAGCACTAATTCTACATCCTCCTCTGACACAGTTTTTGTGAATAATAGAATTCGCATTAACGGCTCACAGTTTAGCAATTATCAAGCAGAAATTTTATCTCAAGAAAAAGAAATTTTAAGATTAAAACAGCAACTCGAAAATCAAACTCCACAGGATAGTATTGGTAATGACACTTTAACTGTTGCCGAAAATAAAACCGAAATCAATAACAACTCATATTACAATTCAAATATCAACTCAAGGCGATTAAAGATTTATGAAGACTCTATTCAAAACCTAAGCCGACAACTTGACAGTTTAAACCTACAACTTAATGATACGGCAATTGTTACTCGACTTCTTTTTGACACAACAAATATAGTAACGACAAAAGACTCGGCCATCCTTCTTAATCTACAACAAAAAAACAGACAAATCAAAACTTTGGAGTCAGAAATCATGGCGATGCGTTTACAAAAACAAATTACACCTGACACTATACGTATTGAAACAATTGATACTGTTTTTTTAGCGCCAGAGAAAACAGAAAATCGATTTGAGTTTACACTACAATATAACCGTGGATTATTACAACCGTCGAATGAGCAAGCGTTTTTTCAAGCTGCAAAATCGGTTTTTCAGAATGAAAATCTGAATTACATTTTATTGTCTGGGCATACCGACAATTCAGGCAGCACTGTTTTCAATCGTAAAATCACCTACAAACGGTTACAATATATCCGTAAGAAAATTTCAGAACGGACAGATGACGCTTCGATTTTTGAACAAAACTTTGCAGATGAATACGCCTCAAAAGAAATCATTGAATTGGAAAGACGTGTTGAAATTTTGATCGTTTATTAACCTGGAAAAAACGTAGTGGCGTTATTGCATACCGAAAGCTTTCTGGATGCGTGGTTGCGATGAAAACAATTATCATTCGATAGAAAAAACGAAGATACGTGGAGGCGAAGACGTCTGAAGACGAAAAATATCAATCACAGCAATTAACCAATAGCTTTACACTTTTTCACTAACAATCTTAATTTTTTTAATGAATTATAATTGGCTGTAAATTTTCTTATAAAGGTTGAGCGTTTCCTTACCAAAACACACCATATAGACAGTCTTTATGCTTGAATTTTGTTTCAAAAAATCAAATACTGTTTGCAGTGATATTTCGGCAGCATCATGATGTGGAAATCCATACACACCTGTACTGATTGCAGGGAAAGCAATGTGTTTTAATTGATAGTCGGATGCAATTTTTAAGCTGTTTCGATAAGCCGATGCTAACAAGTCTTTTTCATTATAATTTCCTCCCCGCCAAACCGGACCCACTGTATGAATCACATAATTTGCAAGTAAATTATAAGCTTTAGTAATTTTAGCTTCGCCAGTTTCACAACCATTTAAAGTTTTGCATTCAGCCAACAATTCAGGTCCGGCAGCTCGATGAATTGCTCCATCAACACCGCCACCACCAAGCAAGCTTTTGTTTGCAGCATTAACAATCGCATCAAGCTCAAGTGTGGTAATATCTTCTTCAATAATCTTAATTTTTTCTTTCATAATAATGAGTTCAAAATTAATACTCTATACCTTTTCGTGCTTCAACACCTTGCTGATAATAATGCTTAATTTCTTTCATTTCAGTAACTAAATCAGCAGCATCAATAATTTCCTGAGGAGCATAACGACCAGTTATTATCAACTCGACAGATATGGGCTTTTCACGAATAATTTTCAGCAAATCCTCCACTTCAAAAAGATGATAAAACAAGGCAATATTGGCTTCATCTAAAACCACCATTTCATATTTTTCTGACTGTATTATTTGTTTTACCTCCTGTAATCCGTGCTGGGCAGCCTCAATGTCCTCAGCTTTTGCTTTCTCGTAAATAAAACACCCAAGGCCATATTGCTGAATGGTAATATCTGGCAGATATTTTGAAACCGCCTCAATTTCGGCATAAGTTTGCCCTTTAACAAATTGAGAAAAAAACACTTTCTTCCCCGCTCCGACAGCACGTAAAGCCAAGCCAAAAGCGGCTGTAGTTTTCCCTTTTCCATTTCCGGTATAAACATGTGTATATGATGTCATCTTGACAAATCCGTTTACTCTTTAAAAACTCACTTTTTCACTTCTCGAACGGAATCAATTACAGTACCATCAACCCATTTAATCACTGCAATTACCTTATCGGTAAATTCAGGTTTTTTGGGGACGCCACAAATTTTATCCGCTTCAGCTTTCAAGTCTTCAATACTCACAATTGGCAAATCAGAACCTTTCAATTTTTCAATTAAATCGGTTCGTTTTGGATTAATTGCAATACCTCGTTCAGTAACAATCACATCGATTAATTCACCCGGACCGGTAATGGTAACAACTTCATCAACAACAACGGGAATCCGATCACGAAATAATGGCAAAGGCAGCACAACTGTTTTTCCCAATAGGCAGTTTTGCCAACCACCAATTCCATGCAATAAATATCCATCTGAATGCGTAACTACATTGGCATTAAAATTGACATCGACTTCAGTCGCCCCAAGAATTACGACATCCAACATGCTGGCAAAATTTCCTTTTCCATGGTAATTATAACTTGTAAACGGGCTGGTATTCACATGATTGGGATAATCGCGCATAGAACGCACACCCTCAAGATCAAATGTTTGTCCGTCGAGGATATAATCTGTCAGTCCCTCTTCAAGCATTTTAACAAGATATTTATTTGATCCTGCCCTTACAAAGCGAGCTTTTATATTTCTATCACGTAATTTATTGGCAAAAAACTCACCAACCGCGAGAGAAGTTCCACCGGCACCCGATTGAAATGAAAACCCATCTTGAATAATGCCTGCCTGATCACAAAACTCAGCAGTCAATTCGGCAATACGTAATCGATCAGGACTTTTCGTAATTCGGGTTGTCCCTGATACAATTTTTTCTGGAATCCCAATTTTATCCACTTCAACAGTATAATCAACCAAATTTCCGTGAATTTGCCAAGGAATACAGGGGAAAGGCACAATATTATCAGTAGCAACAATCACCCTATCAGCGAATTGCGAGTCTGCAAGTGCAAATCCTAGCAAACCACAAGCCGCATCACCATGTACTCCATTTGCATTTCCAAAAGAATCTGCAGCCGGAGCAGCAATTACCGCAATATCGATATGCACCTCACCATCTTGTACGGCTTGATATCGACCACCATGCGAACGCAAAACCCCAATTCCTTTCATATTGCCTTCAGAAGCAAACCGTCCTATAGCACCATTCATACTTCCCTCAATACGACTAATTACGCCACTTTCAAGATGTTTAATCATCGGTTCGTGACATGGAAAAGAAGCTGATGGAAACCAGCGCAAATCTTTCACACCAAGTTCTGCCGCGATATCAAATATCTGATTGGCAATTAAATCTCCGTTTCTAAAATGGTGATGTGTAGAAATTGTCATTCCATCTTTCAAGCCGGATTTTACCAAAGCCGCTTTAAGTGATTCAACCCGCTTGTCTCCACTATCGGGATAATCGGCACATGTTGCAATTGGAGGAGCATATTTTCTACCTTCCGGACGATGCTTACCAACGCCTTTAAACGGGATTTGTTTTTCACCATTTATCGATTCGGGAACCATTCGTCCCACTGCATTTTTTATCATCTTAGTTGACATATTCTTTCCTCCAGTCTTTAGAAATCAGATTAAACTTTGTGGCAAGATCAATGGTTTTTAAAGCACGTTTTACAACGGGTGGGTCAATCATTTTGCTACCGAGAGAAACCACACCGAGTCCTTTTTCTTCTGCTTTATAAAATGCATCAGCAATTTTACAGGCTTTATCAATTTCCGCCTGAGTTGGTTTAAAGCAAGCCTTAATCACAGCGATTTGCCGCGGATGTATGCAACCAAGTCCTTCAAATCCCATTGTTTTTGAAACCATCACTGTATTTTTGAGCCCTGCTTCGTCCTCAACATCTGAAAAGACAGAATCAATTGGCTGAATACGTGCCGCTTTTGCAGCATTTACCAAACGATAACGCGCCCATTCAGATTCTTTTCCTTCACGGGTTCGTTGTGTTCCGAGATCAGCGGTATAATCCTCTAAGCCAATTGCAAGAGAAACCACATTTTTACTTGCACTAGCAATTTCATACGCATTTTCAACACCGAGTGCAGACTCAATAATTGGCATGAAATAAACCGTATGTTTCGGATTTAGTGCATCAATCGCTTTTTCTAACTTATGAATATATGCAGCAGTTTCACATTTGGGCACCAAAATCAAATTGACATTATGAGGTATAATGTATTGCAAATCCTCAATCCCCATATCGCCCTGATTGATACGAACCATCCGCTCTGCCCCATAAAAATTAAGCGACCGCAGCGTATTTCGAACCATAAAACGCGCCTCTTGTTTACGCGCTGGAGCGACAGAATCTTCAAGATCGAGAATCACACCATCGGGGGAATGCAAACCTGCATTCAACATCATACTTGGCGTATTCCCGGGCAGATACAATCGTGTAAAACGAAATTGATCCCGAGTCGTTGTGTATTGATTTTCTGGTAAAAATTCAGACAGAAAAGCCTTATCAGTATCAACAAGCTGTTTAATTGCTGCTTCAACCCGTGCTGCGATAATATAATCTAAAGCACCTGCATCGACAATGTCAATGCGCGCATCTTTAATGTCAAAATATGCAAGCATCTCAAGCACAAGGGCCTCAATTTTATCGCCATACAAGGCTTTTACTTTACTTTTTAGTTGAAACTGAATTCCGCCTGAATTCAAAATCTCAAGCTCAACGCTACAATCAGACCGAACTCTATCACCAGCATTTCCGGCTATTGCAATTTGTTTTGTCATAGTTTCTATCACATTGATTCCCCACAAAGATATAAAAAGCGCAAAGGATAATTACAGTTTTTTTTGAAATTTCGTTTTATGCTTTGCAACACGAAAAAAACACTTGTTTTCTTGCTGGCACTAAATATTTTAATTCACACAATCTTTTTGCCGTGGAATTCAGTAATAAAAGTTTGGGTTTGTAAATTTTCGAGATTTGAATGGGTGATTTTCCCTGCTGCGACAATTTGAATTCGACCTGTTGCTGCGGAATGTAATTGTTTCAGCATAGGCAGCCCTTCTTCGGCGGTTTTTTCCTGCCCTGAAGTAAGTAAACGATTGGCATCGGTTTTAATGACATCTTCAATCGCTTGCAGTGGATTCGGGCATAAGTCGAAAGCTTTGTGAAAGGTAAAACTCATAGCTTCGCATAAATCGACAAGCACTTTTGTGCGTTCAATATCAACATGCCCATTCGGCAATAACACACCTGAAACTACTCCTGTTGCGCCCAAGAGACGGCAAATTTCAATATCATCTTTCATACTTTCAAATTCTGCAGGAGAATAGACAAAATCACCGCCACGAGGTCGTACCATGCACATTACGGATATATTTACGGCTTGAATTACGGATTTCATGACACCATATGCATTTGAGGTGCCACCACATGCCAAATTATCACAAAGCTCGAGTCTTTCGGCTCCGGCTTTTTCTGCAATTAAAGCTTGCTGCAGGTTTTCAACACATGCTTCTCGTATGATTTTCATAAATACTCGTAATTTTCAATAAATTCTCTAAAATCAACAAAAAATTGCTCCATGATAAACATATTTTCCATCATAAAAGCCCACATTTTCTCCCAATCTCTTTTTTGAAAGATATCCACATCCTTCATTTGCACATAAATGCGGGCACATTCGCG
This sequence comes from Bacteroidota bacterium, assembly GCA_034658655.1. Lineage (GTDB taxonomy): Bacteria > Bacteroidota > Bacteroidia > Bacteroidales > ML635J-15 > JAQIBY01. The sequence continues at coordinate 11,653 of JAYEFQ010000153.1, read as the reverse complement.
ACCTTCTTCAGTAACAAAAGCATCATCCCAAATCAAGGAAGTATCTAATTTTTCTTCCAGCAAATGCTTGATTCCTTCAAAGCTTTCCATGAGCAATGCTTCTTTGAATTTATTTTTAAAATAAATTTCAAAACCAAGGGCAACATGTTCACGATCCACATCAAAGCGAAGTGAGAGCCCTTTTACGCCGGTTTGTTTCAGCATCCAAGTTTTCTTAAATCCGCGTTTACGACGTTTCTGTTCAGAAATTGCTTTAAAGCGATTCCAAAATTCCAATCGTAATGCTTTGGATTCCTCTTTACTAAACATGCTGCAAATATACAGCTTTGTGCGAGAAATTGACAGGCTTGGTTTTTGAGTTTAAGATGATAGTTGTATATATGGTTTCGTGTTGGGATACGAAACACTTTTCTATCAAGGGGACTTCATTAATTCATTTACAATCTTTTTTGCTTAAACTCATAAAGCCAATCTAATGCTTCTTCTGATTTATCCCAAATATTCCAAGCACCATTAACGTATGAAATCGCTTCATTTTCATCTCCTATCCCAATATATTGAGGTTGTTCATTCGGCATTTTCTTAATTCCTAACATATAGTCAATTACATATTCATTGCTTTCATATGCTTTCAGTAATTCTTTATTGCTTTTCGCTGTCTGTCCAGATTTTTTAAAGTGATACAAAGCATTATTATAGTTCCAAACTGCACAATCTTCTTCTTCGTTATTTTCCACAAATAGCTTAAACTTGGTCAAATCGTTTTTACTCAACAATAAAGTTGACAAAAAATATCTAATTCCTTGATTGTCACTTGGATTTAATTCTAACATTTCCTCATAAATATCAATGGCTTTATCAATTTCTTTTTTTGCATACAAACAGTCTGCAAGTCCTGCTTTTGCACGCATATATGGGCGTGTTTCAATCATACCCCAAAAATATCCTTTCTCTTCTTTGAAAAACTTCTTTCCAAGTGTTTTTTCTCCTGCCTTAATTGCTTTTTCAAACATTTTCATTGCTCCTTCAATATCCTTTTCGATACTTGCCAGATAATTATAAGCATCCGCATTATTCGGATCAAGTTCAAGAGCCTGTTTAACCAATTTCTTTCCTTTTGAAACAGATTGCTCATAAGCTTCATAAACTAAATCTTGAGAGCGTCCTTTTTTATCGGATCTTTCAGGCAAATCATCAAGACTTTGTCCCTGCATGTTTTGCAAGAAATCATTAATTTCATCAACTGTTTCAAATCCTTGCTTTTTTATTTCATCCATTAGTTTTGCAAGGTCTTTTTATGTATTCATTCTGTTAGTATTTTTATTTTTACTCATAATTTCTCCTTATTTCATTAAAGGTTTGACAATATACACCGTTCAGCAAAACGCCACACAATCTTTTTGCTTAACCAAAGTACTAATTTAATTATTTTCAGATTAATTACCAAATCATGCCATCGAATAGTGTATGATAGCCTATTACCGGCTGGTTTTCATTTCTTTAAGTTCATTTATCCTTTTCCTCTTTATCCGCCACATGGCGGATAAAGAGGAAAAAGATAATTTTTTGTGAAATTAATACTGTACTTGGGAAATCTTTTGTATCTTTTTGCCTCATTAATACATTTTTTTATGAAAAAAACACATTTAGCACAAATAGGTACAGGCATCCTCATGCTGATAATCAGCCTGTCATTTTTTGCCTGTAAGGATTCAGAAAACAGAAAAGACAAGAGAGACAAACAATCGAAAAACCAGTCAAGCACTCATATTAGCGGTGATTTGGAAGCCATCAAAAAAGACGGCAAACTAACAGCTCTGACCACCTTTAGCAACACAAGTTATTTTTTGTACCGCGGCCAGCCTATGGGCTTTGAATACGAATTGCTAGAACGTTTTGCCGAGCATCTTGGTGTGGAGCTGGAGATTAAAATTGCAAACAATATCGACAGTTTATTGCCCAAAATCAGAAACGGTGAAGCCGACATTCTGGCTCACGGTATGACCATCACCACCGACCGCAAAAACAAAGTGGAATTTACCGATTATCTGTACCTTACCAACCAAGTGCTTGTTCAGAAAAAGCCGGACAACTGGCGCAACATGCACTGGAGTGAAATTGAAAAATCCCTCGTACATGACGCCATTGAACTCATAGGCGACACCATTTCCATCCGCAAAAACTCCAGTTACATCAAGCGCATGGCAAATTTGTCAAGTGAAATCGGTGGAAAAATCCATATTGACACCTTGCCGGGGGATATTTCTACTGATGAAATTATTAAAATGGTTGCTGAAGGTGAAATAAATTACACAGTTGCTGATGACAACATTGCCTCCATCATGGCATCCTATTATCCCATACTGAATATTGAAGTGCCGGTAAGCTTCTCACAACGTATTAGCTGGGCAGTACCTCCAGAATCAGATAGCCTGCTAGCTGCCTGTAACAACTGGCTCACAGACATGAAAGACGAAGTAGATTATTACGTGATATACAACAAATATTTTAAAAATCGTCGTTCATTCCAGCGCCGCATAGAAAGCGAGTTTTACAGCCTCAACAACGAAAAAATCAGCCACTACGATGAGATGATCAAGTCCTATGCTGAAAACATTGGTTGGGACTGGCGTCTGCTAGCTTCTCAGATTTATCAGGAATCACAATTTGACCCTAAAGCTAGATCATGGGCAGGTGCCCAGGGACTGATGCAAATCATGCCGGCCACAGCACGCGAGCTTGGGGTAAGCAATCCCTACAATGCTGAAGCCAGTGTGCGTGGTGGCACCAAATACCTCGACCAGCTTTATAATCGGTTTGATGAAATCACCGACAGTGTGCAACGCATAAAATTTGCCATGGCCTCATACAATTGCGGTTACGGCCATGTTCTAGACGCTCAGGCACTTGCCAGTTATAAAGGATATGATAAAGATATATGGGATAACAATGTAGAAGAAATGATTCTGAAACTGTCATACCCAAAATACTATAACCATCAGGCTGTCAAGTATGGATATGTGCGGGGTCTAGAGCCCTACCTGTATGTGCAGCACATTTTCAAACGCTACGCTCATTACAAACAGTTTCTCGGAAAGTAATACCGCACAAACAAAATGCCTAATTCAATTATTTAATTTGCGGATTTAAGGAGATACATTAAATTATTTGGAACTATAAGCATAGAAAGCATTGGGGCAAACAGGGAATTTATCGGCGATAAATGGATGGATGATTTAATTGGCAAAGAAATTCGATTCTTTATCCGGATAAAAAAAAATATGAAAATAAATGTACCAGGGAAAGGTGATAAAAAGGCTTTCTGGCTTTTTAATAGCCTTCCACTACATAAAGCCATGCACTATCGAAAAATTGTTAAAGTTGGCAATAATTATGTTTATCTTTCAGGAATAAAAACACTGGGTAGGGATAATAAAATTGAATTTGTAATTATAGCAACCTACCAATATAACCCTGATACCCTATTAATATATAAGGACAGATGGCAAATTGAAACAATGTTCAAAGCCTTAAAATCAAGTGGTTTCAATTTTGAAGTTACCCACCTTCAGATACAGAAAGAATATCAAAACTCCTTTCGTTAGTGTGTATTGCATTTATATGGGCTTATCGAGTGGAAATTTACAAAGATTAAAACATTGCTCCAATAAAAATTAAAAAGCATGGGCGCAGGGCATATAATTATTTTATACTTCGACAGGGCATAAAGTGCGTTTTTGTATTTGTACAACACCTTTATATTTAACACATTATATCTTTATAAAACTTAGTTTATGCCCGCTCAGCATATAAATACGGATTGATTTTTATCGGAACTTACTTGCTACTTATGAGGTTTCATGGGCAATAGCTCAGGAAAAGTTGCATTTTGTAGCAACAGATTGCAAATAATAAATATTTGGCATTTATTTAGTTAAGCTTGTTTATGTAGAAACTATTTGTTATCTTTGCAAAATGTATTTACAATTCAATAAAAGCAAAGGGAAAAACGGCAAAACTTACCAAACGGTATTGCTGTGCGAAAAGTATAGAGACAAAGAAACAGGCGAACCAAAAACCAAAGTTGTCTTAAATTTATCTAAACTTGGTTTAGATAATAAAACGATAACAGCCTTTAAGACATCAATTAACAAAACAAAAGGCTTTCTTGTTGATAGTCAGGATATTGAAATAAAAAAGACTGTTGATTTCGGCTTTATCCACCTGCTCATTACAGTAATGAACAGACTACGAATAACCGAAACTCTGGATAAAACATTCGGATTTAATGCAAATATTATCAAATTAATGATAATAGGAAAAATTGTAACCCAAGGCAGTAAATTGCAGATTTTCAACTGGATAAAACGCAATAATTATTTGCCGGAGCTATTAAATATTGACATCAAAAACCTTAAACTTGATGATTTATATTCTCAGTTATCAGACTTGAGTATAATGCAAACTAAGGTTGAAAAAAAATGGAATCTTTATCATCGAAATCGACATAAAGATATTTATTTGTATGATATAACAAGTAGTTATTTTGAAGGAACTCAAAATGCACTTTCGGCCTTTGGTTACAACAGAGACAAAAAGAAAGGGAAAAAGCAAATAACCATCGGTCTTATTACCGATAGTACAGGTTTTCCCTTAAAAATTGAAGTGTTTAAGGGTAACGAGCTTGATTATAAAACAGTAAATGGACAACTAAAAGATTTAAAAGAACAATTTGGTGCGCAAAATATTGTTTTAGTGGGAGATAGAGGAATGCGTATTCGATTAAATTTAGAAGAACTTTCAGCGGATGAGCGTCAGAATATTCGTTATATAAGTGCTTTGTCAAATAGTGAAATAAGGGCATTGATAAATGATGAGGTAATACAGTTAGAATTATTTTCAGATAATTTAGTAGAAATAGAAGAAGCCGGTACTCGGTATATTTTATGTAATAATCCGATATTGCAAAAAGAAAAAAATCAAACAAGAGAAAACTTAAAATCAAGGTTTGAACAAGAAATAAATGCAATAAAAAAATCGTGGAAAAAACGCAGAAAACAAAATTTAGACAACATAGAAAAAATAAAAAAGGGGCATAAAAACAAGAAAATAGTAACCGATTTTACTCAAAAAAAACTTGACAATTACAAGTATAGAGCAACAAAAGCTTTGGAGCAATACAAGATGTCGAAGTTCTACACAATAACGATTACCAATGATGAATTTAAGATTGATTACGAACTTGATAACTATCAAGATCAAAAGAGTTTAGATGGAAAATATGTAATAGAAAGTACTGTTTCAAAAGAAGAAATGACAACCAAAGAAGTCAGAGAAAAATATAAAGAATTACAAAATGTAGAACATGCTTTCAGAGATTTAAAGACAGACAAATTAAATATCAGACCAATTTATCATATAAACGAGACTCAAACCAGAGGTCATGTTTTTGTATGCATGTTTTCTTATGCCATAGTTAAAGAGTTAGAAACCAGTATTTATCCATGGTTAAAAACTTACAATAAAAAAAATAATTGCCAATTATCATACGATGATATTACTGACGAATTAAACAACATTAAAGTAAGTGAATTAGAAATAGGACATAGAATGAAGAAAATTTTAGTTCCGGAACTGAATGAAATTCAGAATGAAATTACAAAATTGTTTAATATCAAAATAGAGGATATTATGAAAATGTAGCTACAGAAGTCAAAAAAAATCAGGGTCAAAGCCTTGCAAAACCTCAATTTTTTGTAGTAAGTTCCGTTAGATCAAAATCCTCCGAGTGGCACAATTTATTACAAACTATCCCAGTTTGACTTTGATAGAAGAAATGAAACATTCAACATTCAAACAACTAAATGTTTTGAAGATGATAATATGCCAATCGTACAAGTTTACCCAAATATCGTTGATCGTGATATCAGCCTATTATTTGAAAATTGGATAGAAACTAATGTACAAATTGATTTAATTGACCCACTCGGCAAAAGTATCTCAAATTGGCAAATTGACGTTCCGCAGTCGGATATGCACAAACAACTGTCACTTCCTAACCTAACTCCGGGACTATACCTAATTAAAATTAAAACAAAACATAACGATTGGAATTTCAAAATCCAAAAACAATAATCTCAAAATCCTGCATGATTAAAAACATGCAGGATTTTTTTTGAAAATTTCAAGATTCACAAGTACATTATTCAACATAATCATTAAATTTGCATCAGCATTGGTTTCAATGGTTTGATATTCAAACCCCGAATTAAAAGGGAATACCGTGAAAATCGGTAACAGTTCCCGCTGCTGTGAGTCCCGGTCCATACCGGACTTTTGTTATACTTCGCCACTGTCCGCCTCTTGGCTGATGGGAAGGCAACAAAAAGGGACAAGTCAGAAGACCTGCCAAATGCCATAGATTTTGTAGACTGCGGAGAACGGGTGCATATCAGCTGTACGATTCATCATCAAGAATCCCTCGCTGCAAAATCTGAACTAAAAATTGCAGCTATGAAAAAAATAATTTTCAGTATTTTGACTATTTGTTCGCTTTACACAGCAACAAAAGCACAATACATTTCAAATGTGATTGAATATGTACCCGCACCGGGACAGTATATAAACACGGCGCCTTGGGGAGTACCTGCATCAGCAAACTCACTGATCGGTGGTATTGAAGGCAGTCTTAATCTCGGCGCTTTCGGCGGATATATAATTTTTACATTCGAAAATCCCGTACAAAATCATCCCGATAATCCTTATGGAGTCGATTTTACAATTTTTAGCAATGCCATATCCAATTTTTCTGAAGCAGCGGTTGTTTATGTCATGAAAGATGAAAATGAAAACGGAATTCCCGATGACACTTGGCAGGAATTGGCAGGAAGCGACTATTTTTTCGAAACATCCATACACAATTACGAAGTTAACTATTTCAATCCCAATGAAGATGGAGCAGACATACCATGGTCAGATAATTTCGGGAATACAGGTGTCATTGCAGCAAACAGTTTTCATACTCAAAATTATTATCCGAATTATGACTCATTTCCTCGAGTCACTCCTCAAAACTACATACTTGGCGGCAGTTATATCAAAGGACATATAGACAAATCAAACGCATCCAATATAAAATCGTACCGACGAGCTTTCGGATATGCAGACAACAACCCGCGAGGCACTGCACCATGGACAATTCCCGACAATCCCTACACAGAAAGCATTGAAAACTCAGGTGGAGACGGATTTGACATTTCATGGGCAATAGATTCAGACGGAAACTATCTAAATTTGGATGAAATTCATTTTATTAAAGTGCAAAATGCCATGCAAAACGATGCGGGTTGGCTTGGCGAACTCTCTACAGAAATTACTGGAGCATGTGTTGTTTCCCCAAACAATACGATTTCAGGAAAAACTAATTTCGTTATGTTTGAAACACTTCCAGACACAATTCGAACTGAAAACATCCAACTTAATCCGCTCTGCTTTCAAATGGGGAGAATCAATCAGGCAGCAAATTATTCATGGAATTTATCCATGCAAAACGCTCAAATTGACGGTAATAATATACTGAATTTACAAAGCAGCGGAACGCTTGAAATCACAATTTTCTTAACGGATAATCCTGAAATTTCTTACTCACAAACAGTTTATGTCGAGATAAATAACAGCATTTCAACAAGCAATTTCGCTGAAATTTCGATTTACCCCTCTCCTGCTCAAAATTACCTGAAAATTGAGGGAATCTCCAATGCAGAAATCCAAATTTATAACAGCACCGGAAAATCGGTATTGCAAATAAATGATTATCAAGAAAATCAGCCTATCGATGTCTCGGATTTTGCCAACGGAATTTATCTGATCAAACTAAGCAAAGCAGTAAACTCCAAAACCTATTCTTTCATCATTAATCAGTAATGCGGCGATTTATTATCATATTAATTGTAATTTTCCCCTGTGAGATATTCGCTCAATACCTTGCTGACACCGTATTTCAAATCAAACAAGTTGAGATTTCGGCAAAACAAATATTTCAACAGGAAAATGCAGGCAGTAAAGCCCAAAATATAGACACAACAATTCTCCAAAGCAAAATAAATCGATCCATCGCGGATATTTTATCTGAAAACTCCTCAGTTTTCATTAAAAACAACGGTCGTGGAGCACTTGCCACCATCTCGTTTCGCGGAACAGCAAGCTCACACACGCAAGTCAGTTGGAATGGCATAAAAATCAGCAATCCGATGACAGGGACAGCCGATTTCTCACTGATTCCGGTGTATATAACGGACAAAATCAAACTGAAATTTGGAAATGCATCCATATCTGAATCCGGTGGCGGATTAGGCGGAGCAATTGTATTAGACAATCAAAGCAAATGGTCAAACGGATGGAATTTCGGCTATACTCAAGCTATCGGTTCGTTTCACACCCACGATGAATTTGCCGACATCAGCTACGGCAACAAGAAACTGCAAATCAGAAGCCGAATTTACAACAATCACTCCGAAAATGATTATCCGTTTATTAATCGCGGAATTGCAGAAATACATCCCGAAACCGGCGAAATCACACATCCGACAGACACCAATAATAATGCCGCGTACGGAAAATATGGAATTTTGCAGGAAGTTTATTATCGTCCGGCAGCATCACATATTATCTCTCTGAGCTATTGGGGACAAAATTCCGAACGCACCATCCCGCAAGCAACAAGTTACGAAGGACCAGACAATTCTAATCGAAATCTTCAGGAAAACGTTGCCCACAAGCTTGTTGCAGATTGGACGCATTACACCGATAAATCTCGTATGAGTATCAACTCAGGAATTGCAACAGAAAACAGCAGATATCAACAAATTAATTTCATCAGCGGATTAGGCGAAATACCTGCAATTTATACCGAAAGTCGTTTTTTAAGCAATTACAATACATTGGAATACTCACGTGATTTCGAGAATAAATTTAAACTTATCGGGAAATTAAACAGCGATTTTCATCGTGTCAAGAGTAAAGATACAGTGTCACAATTGGGATATGATGCACAACGCAGCAACATCTCAGTTTTTGCAAGTCTTTCAAAACAATTCGCAGAATCCGTAAATCTTGCGCTTCAAGTCAGGGAATCTATGATTGATGGGAAATTGCAGCAAATTACTCCTTGGTTTGGTATTGATTTCAAACCATTTAAGCAAGAAAATCTGATATTAAAAGCAAATATTTCTCAAAATTATCATCAACCTAGTTTAAACGATTTGTACTGGCAGCCGGGCGGAAATCCTGAGTTAAAACCCGAGTTCGGATTTAGTACCGAAGCAGGCATAGCATATCAAAAACGGATCAATAACACAAGCCTGCATGCAGAATTCACTGGCTATTATTCCGATATAGAAAACTGGATTTTATGGGTTCCCTCCTTTCAGGCTTATTGGACAGCAAAGAATGTCAGGCGGGTAATATCGAAAGGCATAGAGGCGAATGCAGGCCTTCACGGAAAATTCGGAAAAATAAATTATCAAGTTTCAGGAAATTATGCACTCACAAAAGCCTTAAATTACGGTGACCCAGATATTTGGGGCAGTGAAACTTACGGGAAACAATTGGTTTACATTCCGGTACACTCAGGAAATCTGTTTGCACGCATTGCATACAAAGGTTTCTCTATTTCATGGCAGCATAATGCATACAGTGAGCGATTTACAACCTCTACAAACGATATCAGCAAACGAGATTGGCTGTATCCTTATTTTATGAATGATTTAGGCATCGGAAAAAATCATGAGTTCGAAAAAATGGCACTGTCTGCTGAAATAAAAATCTATAATCTATTCAACGAAACCTATCACTCAATCCTTTATCGCCCCATGCCAGGACGAAATTATATGTTCATTTTATCGCTTAAATTTTGATATGAAAAAGCTTCCATTCATAATTATCGGACTAATTCTTCTCAGCATCACATCATGCATGAGAGACGATGAATTGTGGGAGTCTGTGACTTATAACAACTTTCCCTACGAAGGATTATTTGTAATTAACGAAGGAAATTTCATGTACAATAATGCATCACTCACATATTATGATTTGGAGACAAAAGATGTCATACAAAATGTATTTTTCAACACCAACGGAATACCGCTTGGCGACGTAGCTCAGTCGATGACAATTCGTGATAGCCTGGCATACATTGTCCTTAACAACAGCGGCAAAATCATGATAATGAACATCAATAATTTTCGATTTATCGGAAAGATTACCGAACTGGATTCTCCACGACAAATACATTTTTTATCCGACGATAAAGCTTATGTATCAGATTTATATGCGCAAGCAATTCACATTGTCAATCCAAAATCCATGAAAAAAATCGGAAGCATAGACATTTCTAATCCGCAAAGCGATTTTTACCAGCATCCGTCAGAAGAATTTGTACAAATTGACAGCCTTGTCTTTACAAACGCCTGGAGTTTTGATAATCAAATTCTGGTTATCAATTCAAATACTGACGAGCTAATTGATTCAATTCAAGTCGGAAAACAACCAAATTCAATGTGCTTGGATAATCTGAATCGTCTATGGGTACTATCCGACGGAGGTTTTGAAGGAAATCCGTATGGAAATGAACTTGCTAGTTTGACTTGTATAAACACATCAAATCTAAATATCATTAAACGCATTGAATTAGAACAAGACTTCAATCCAACCAATTTATGCATAAATGCGTCTGGTGACAGCTTATTTTTCATCAATCACGATGTTTGTTTTTTCGCTGTACATCAATCAGAACAAGCTAAAACACTAATTGAAAGCACTTATGAATATGGACAAATCGGAGGATTTTACAGCCTTGCTATCGACAGAAAACGAAAAGAAATTTATGTGGGCGATGCCAAGGACAATGTTCAGGCAGGAACGGTTTCTCGGTATTCTGGAGACGGAAATTTTATTAATGAATTTGACACAGGAATTATCCCTGGAAGTTTTTGTTTTAAAGAGACAAATCCATAAATTTTATTGTTAAAAGTGAAAATATAATTTAAAATTCATTGTTGTCCGAAAAAATCAATCAAAATTTACTCTGAACGCAGTCGAAGGGTCAATCAACCTTCACGCTCTCCAAACTTCGAGAGGCAAGATAGCTTTTGAAATTTTCTCTCGTTTGATTTCCGAAGTCACCCCAGATACATTCATCGAACGGACAAATATCAGAATACTCGGGACAATGAGACTCTTCAATCGGACCTTGAATTATTTCGTAAATATGCAGCAAATTTATTTTTGACGGATTAATTGCCATGGAAAAACCTCCGCTCGCCCCTTTTGATGAATGCAAAATTCCCTCGGCGGCTAATTTCTGCAAAACTTTCGCAACATGATGAGAAGAAGCCTTTAGCGCATCAGCAATTTGTGTTACATTCAAACGATCTTTCGAGTTTGAAATTAAAACGCAAGCATGAATTCCGATGCTAGCTGCACGCGTTAGATTAATAATCCCCGACATAATTAAAATTCCATCTTTTGGACTTCAACTCCGGGGAAATCATTCAATTTACGCAGAAAATTTTCACGATCTTTATCATTTCCCTTCATCTCAAGAATTATCAATCCATTTTTACTATATTCTGAGCCGTTTAATCCCAATCGAGTA
>JAYEFQ010000152.1:0-8470 GCA_034658655.1 Bacteroidota bacterium | reverse complement strand
ATAGATTTTTTGATTATTTTGGATTAATTAAAATTGAGTCTGAAAACAAATGGGATTCTGAGAAAATTATTAAGAAGACGGAAATGTTTGATAAGTTAATAAAGGTACGACCACATAAAAAAATATAATACGAAAAAGATGAAGATATACTTATTGATATTTACGATACTATTGAATATTGTAGGATTATCCCAAGTGATAACCAAGGAAGCTGATAAAAATCAAAATATTATTGCTTCAGGTACTTATGGTTATGGAAATGTAATACCAACAAATCCTTTTGTAAAAGGGGACAATCTGCAAGAAAGTCCAATAGAACATTATCAATTTTTGGCATTAAAAGTATTGTGGCAAAACCCAGGTTATACTGATTGGCAAAAAGTTTATAAAGGTCCTTATTATGGTTTTGGTGTTACAATGGGTGATTTTTATAATCCACAAGAAATAGGTTATCCAATTTCGTCCTATGGAATTTTAGGAGTTCCTATTAAAAGATGGAGAAAAATTGAAGTTTTTACCGAATTTCAATTTGGTTTAACAAGTAATTGGGTGCATTATGACTCTATTACTAATCCAAAAAATATTGTTATAGGAGGTGGATTGACAGTTCATTTAGACATAGCTATGAAACTGTTTTATAATTTGAGCCCAAATTTTGATTTAGGAGCAGGCGTAGGTTTTATTCATTTCTCAAATGGTGGTTTTGAACGTCCCAATAGAGGATTTAATATTTATTCTCCATTTGCAGAATTAAGATATCGTATTAATAAAAGACCTAATTATAAGAGTATTGCAAAAGCAGATAGACTTGAACGTTCAAATGATTTGTATTTTATGATGGGATACGGAGATCATCAATTGGTTGAACACGAACTTGATACTAATTATTTTGCAATTGGTGGTTTGTCTGCAATATATTTTCATCAATTTTCAAACGCATTTAGACTTGGAGCAGGAACAGATTTTAATTACTGGTGGGGACTAAATGCAAACCCTGATGGAACAATTGGAGCAAGAACTTGGGAAAACTTGACTATTGGATTATTATTGCAACCTGAAATGATAATTGATAAACTTACAATTGTTGGTGGGATTGGTATTTATGCAAGACATCTTCATTATGGCGAATTTAATCAAACCTATCAACGATTAGGTATAAGATATGATGTTTATGAAAATATATCTGTTGGAGTTAATGTTAGAGCCGTTAATTTTATGCTTGCCGAATTCTTAGAATTTAATTTGGGGTATAGAATAAGATGGATGAAATAAAGAATGTATTGTGTGCAATTAAAAATATAGTGCATTTGGCTGACAGTAGTGAAAATGAATGTTTTAGCAATAAATATAATTAGCAGTAAGTTGAAAATAAAGTGTTCCAAAATGTCAAATGCACCATATTTAAGTCGCACCCATAATAGAAATGATTTATATCGCGTGTTTTGATATTAATTTGGTATTAGAAATAAAAACCCAGCTTAATCACCAGCATAACGTCTGATACAACGATAATAGTTTTATTAAAATCGTATCCAGATTCCAAATTGACCGAATTATTGATTCCCGTAATAGCATTTTGCGTGAAAAAAAAGGAAATGCGCCAGGGAAGATAATTTCAGAACTTCCTTTTGGTTTTTGGACGTCGCTTTTGGATTCGAAATTTGAAAAGACTTTATAGAAAAACCTGCGATTATATTTTTCTAATTTTTCTCAAAACAGATATTTTTATTATTTTGCGATGGAAATTGTTCTCTGTGGGGTAGTGAAATGCGGCACGAAATTTACACGCCACCGTTGGGTAAATTGAAGCAAACTAAAGCCTCTGAAATTAATTTAGAGTTTGGAATGAAACTGTTTAATCATGCAAAAATCACAATTGTTTTCAGTTGGGTTGACAGTCAGGTATTGTAAGAAGATATTTATATGGACAGATTAGAAGTCCCCTTTAGTGTTTTTATAGATTGGGTTTTTACAAGCACTTAGTAGCAAAGATTTTTTAACCAGTAAAGAAAAAAAACAAATGAATATAGTTGTCTTTATTATCAATGGCATAGCAATCATCGGACTGATCATCGCTTTTATTGTCAGCAAAGAGAAAGCGATTAAATCTTTAAAGATAGCGGGTAAGTCCTTTTTTAAAATACTTCCAATAATATTTATCATAATACTAGTTATCGGACTTTTCTTAGGATTTGTTTCTCCGGATCAAATATCAAGATTCGTAGGTGAACAGTCGGGAATAGGTGGTGTGCTTCTTATTGGTATAGTAGGTGCGTTGATGCACATCCCATCTCTGATCTCATTTCCTCTTGGAGCTTCTATTCTTGAGAACGGAGGATCGATTACCGCAGTTGCCGCTTTTATCACCACACTAACTATGATTGGAATAATTACATTGCCGTTGGAGATAAAAGAACTCGGAAAGAAGATGGCACTTCTCAGGAACGGATTGAGTTTTGTCATTGCAATTATCATTGCTGTAATTATGGGGGTAATACTATGAAAGGAACTGATAACAAAAAGATGAATCAAAATATGAAAGAAAAGCAAAAAAAAGGAATGATACGAGATTTAATTATTCTCGGAGCAGTTTTGATTATTACTGTAATTCTTATATCGATTTTTCCGGATAGAAAGGGACTGGTAATCAACACATCTTGGGACTTTTTTATCGAGATGATATTGATATTTCCAGCGGTGTTGGTGCTATTGGGGCTTTTTGCAGTTTTTGTACCAAATGAAATTGTTAAAAAGTATATAGGGAAAACATCAGGAATAAAGGGTATTATCCTTGCCTTAATTTTTGGTGCATTACCAACAGGTCCTCTTTATGTTGCTTTTTCAATGGCTGCCGCCTTATTAAATAAAGGTGCTAAAATATCCAATATTATTGTTTTTCTTTCAGCCTGGGCCTGTATAAAAATACCGCAGGAGATGGTAGAGCTTCAATTCCTAGGATCACAGTTTATGTTATTACGATTGACCTTGACCATTATTTTCGTAATAATCATGGGAATCACTATCGAGAAGATAATGAAATGGAGCGATAAAAAGATATCTTAATATCAATCAAAATTTAAATTACGCGTAGCATTTTAAAGTAATACCGATTGTGATTTAAAACTACCGATATGCTATGCTTTGCTTCGCCTATCGGTGTTAAATCTACATCGGCATTATACTTGCAATTTTGATTAATAAATGGTATAAAATGCTTTTTTTAGAACTGAAAAATGTAAACTAAAATCAGGTCGAAACATTCCTTTAAATATTGCATCTCAAAATATTCTCAAATAATTATCCGCTATTTGACCTAATTTTGTATCTTTGCATTATGAAAGAATTTAGAGATTTTTATAATTTTTTCAAGGAAGAGAAATTTTGTTTCCATATTTTAAAGGAAATCAGGGAACAACAAGGTGTCATTTGTGAGAAATGTGAAAATGAAACGCATTATTGGAAGAATGATAAAAATAAGTTTGAGTGTAAAGAATGTGGTTACAGAACTTCTTTAAAAAAAGGAACTATTATGGAAAACAGTAATTTACCACTACAATATTGGCTTTCTGTAATTGCACACTTTGGTACTACAAAAGAAAATATTTCGGCACTGAAACTTCAAAAAGAACTTGGACACAAGCGTTATGAACCCATTTTACGAATGGTGAAAAAAGTCAGAGACATCCCCGAATCTGACTTCATGAAACAAAAAATAGTAGAATATTTTAATGAGATGAATGATGCAAAACTCCAGATATAAAATATGAATATGATAAAAACAAATATTGACTGGTTTAATAAAATTAATGAAATGGCTAATCATTGCCGGATACAGGTTTTACCTGCAATATTGAAAATGTAAATAAGTTTAATGAATAACTAAAGAAAGGAAATATTATGAAAAATCTAATGAATTTGTTTGACGACTTAAACTGGGAAGATGCAACTAATTATTCCCGTGGAACAAAAAGAAAAGTATTAAGAGATGAAAATGGCCCCATGACCATACTCTTAAAATTGCCTAAAGGGTTTTATATGGAGCCTCATTCTCATATTGTTACAGAACAAAACCTTGTCCTTGAAGGAGAATATATCAGCAATGGCAAAGTATTTTCAAAAGGATCGTATCAAATATTTTCACCACATGACGATCACGGCCCCTTTGAGTCTAAAGAAGGTGCTTTAATTTTGGTTGTCTGGGATCCTATCAAATAATAAATGTCAGATAAGTATGAGAAGTTTAAAGCTTGTAAAGTTATATCAAACAGCTATTAAACATGTTAACCCGTTTTATTCAAGCAAAAACGAAGTGATACCGAACTATTATCCCCGAATTAATTTCGGGGATAACGATTCGGCATTAGAAATGTAAGGCATTGATAGTAGGCAGTTTAATATAGTGTCATGTATTATAATAAGTGTTTGATATTCAGCAGTAGAGTTTTATATGCTTCAACTTTTAAATTTTCAGACTGAACTCAAATGTCTTAATCAAAAAAATGATAATATGTTCGACCTTAAAAATAATTTTATATTTGCTCCTATAAAAACAGGTTATAGTAACCAAATGGGGGTTATTACTGAAAAACACTTAGATTTTTACAAAGCAAGAAGTGAATTTATCGGAGCTGTAACACCTGAACCTCTTTATTTGGATAAAGGATTAAGAGAAATGCCAACTCAAATTGGTATTGATAGCGAAGACAAAATTGAAGGATTAAAAAAATTAACCGATACCATCCATCAGTTTGACACAAAAGTCATTGCCCATTTAAATCATCCGGGTAGAATGGCAAACCCCAAAATTCCGGAAAATTATTTCGTGTCATCAACCGATGAAGCTTGCGAAAATGGTGGTGCAAGTCCAAAACAAATGGATGCGGAAGATATCCAAAAAGTTATTGGCTTATTTGCTGATGCCGCCAGTAGAGCAGAAAAAGCGGGATTTGACATTATAGAACTGCAATTTGGACACGGCTATCTGGTAGCCCAGTTTATTTCACCCAAAGTTAACAAGCGAAACGATGAATACGGGGGAATCTTTGAAAATAGGATAAAATTTCCTTTACAAATTTTAGATGCAGTAAAATCTGCATCCAATCTACCTATAATTGTTAGAATTAGTGGCGATGAAATGATTCCGGACGGAATTAAGTTGGAGGAAATGATTCAGTTTTCCAAAATCTTAAAAGATAAATCAGTAGAAGCAATTCATGTATCCGCAGGCACAGCTTGTAGTACTCCTCCCTGGTTTTTTCAACACATGTTTGTACCGAAAGGTAAAACTTGGGAATTTGCCAATAAAATTAAAGAAGCGGTTGATATTCCCGTGATTTATGTTGGTCAAATCAATGAGTTTAAAGATGTTGATAAGGTTCAAAATGAATTTAAGGCAGATTACGTTGCAATTGGTCGTCCCTTGGTAGCGGATCCCGATTTTGCCGGTAAATATTTTGGTAAAGTAAATGGAAATCTTCGTCCATGTCTTGCATGTGCCGAAGGTTGTCTCGGAGGTGTTAAATCAGGACAAGGTCTGCAATGTCTTGTGAACCCTAGAGTAGGAAAAGATATTGATGTTTTTGAGAAAGCTGAAAAGCAGAAAAATATTGCAGTTATTGGTGGTGGATTAGCCGGAATGGAAGCAGCATTAACGCTTAATAAAAGAGGTCATAAAGTAACTCTGTTTGAAAAAGATAAGCTTGGTGGTCAATTTGTATATGCTCCACTAACACCAAATAAAAAATCAATGAAAACATTAATTCCATTTTATATTAATGAATTAAATGATAATGAAATAAATGTAATTAGCAAAGAAGCAACTTTACATGATTTAATTAATAATTTTGATGAGGTTATTATTGCAACAGGTTCAAAACCTTCTGAGTTAAAGATTGAAGGACTTGAGAATTTTTATTGGGCAGAAATTTTATTAGAGGAAAAACTACCTGAAAATAAAAATGTCTTGATAATTGGAGGAGGCCTTATAGGGGTAGATATTGCAACAGCTTTAATTCCACTAAATAACAGGGTAACCATAGTGAAAAGAACAACTGATTTTGGTGAAGATATGGAAATGATAGCGAAATTACTTTCATTAAAAATGATGAAAGAAAAAGGAACGGTTTTTAGTGATCATACACATATTAAAAAAGTTGATGGTAAAACCGTTTATGCAGAAAAAGATGGTGAAGAAATTCAGTTTAATGATATTGATATTATTGTCGTTTCAACAGGCATGAAAAGTTATAATCCGTTGGAAAATGAATTGAACAATAAAATACCTATTCATATTATTGGTGACTCAAAAAAAATAGGTAATGCTCAAGATGCCATTAAAGATGCTTACGATACAGCCAAAAAAATTTAGAATATATAAACTTAAATATTAAAATAATGAAAATTTTATTAGCAACAGAAAGCGATTCTTTAAAAAGTAAAATCGCTAAAAGATTTGGAGAAGCTCCTTATTACTTGATATATAATAGCGAGACAAAAGAAACAGAAGCAAGGGTAAATCCAGGGCATGACGATAGTCACTCGGCTTTAATTGACTTGGCAAACGAAGGCGTTTTGTACTACATTATTGGAAATACAGGACCCAATGCCTTTGATGTATTAAATAATATGGGGGCAAAACTTTATTTAGCGAGAGGGACTGTGGCAGAAGAAGCTCTAAATTCTTTTTTGAGTGATAAAATAGAACCTTTAACTAAGGCTACACTTAAAAAGCCTATTCGTGATCATTAAAAATAATTTTTTTAACTTTAAAATATATTAATATGTTTGGATTAGGAAGAAATAGTGGTTCTGGTCGCGGTCGTGGACAAGGAACCGGTGAAGGTAGAGGTCAAGAAAATGGACTCGGACAAGGAACCGGCGGCGGCAGAGGAAGAAATAATGGTGGTGGATACAGTATCGGAGGTTATTGCGTATGTGCAAAGTGCGGTGAAAAAGTACCGCATCAACAGGGAGCAAAATGCACTACATTAAAATGTCCGAAATGTGGACACACAATGATTCGGGAAGAATTATTGAACGATAAGAAGAATAAATAAACTATTCGATGAAAATTAAAATTCTTTATGATAATACAGTATTTAAGTCGGGGCTTAAATCTGATTGGGGGTTTTCTTGTCTTATAGAAACTCATAATAAAACTATTCTTTTTGACACAGGAGCAAACGGTGCTATATTACTCGAAAATATGAAAAAAATGGGAATAAATCCGTTATCAATTGATGAGGTATTTATTTCTCATACTCATTTTGATCATATAGGTGGCCTCTCAGCTTTTCTTAATGAAAATAATAATGTGAAAATTTATGTCCCAATTTCGTTAAGAGGTATTCATAATGCAAAAGAAATAATCTATGTAGATAAACCGGTAAAACTTTATGAAGATATTTTTTCTACAGGGGAGCTGGAACATATAGAACAATCAATGGCTGTTAAAACAGACAAAGGATTAGTTTTAATTGTTGGATGCTCTCACCCCAAAATGGAAAATATACTTAAAGCGGCATCACAATTTGGGGAAATTCATGCAATTATTGGTGGTTTACATGGATTTAATAACTTTGAATTGTTTAAAGACCTTGACTTGATTTGTCCTACACATTGCACTCAACATATAGCGGAAATTAAATCTTTATATCCGGGAAAATATATCGAAGGTGGTGTAGGGAAAATCATAGAAATATAAATAATATGAAAGTTAGCAATGTAAATGAAATGCGAAATATGGATCGACATGCCATAGAGAAATATGGAATTGTCCAGGAACTTCTTATGGAAAATGCCGGTCAAGCTGCTTATTTTACAATTCTAAAAGAGTTTGGAATAAAAAATAAAAATTTTGTAACCTTTTGTGGCGCAGGACATAATGGTGGCGATGGTTTAGTGGTTACAAGAAAAATCCATTCCAATGGCGGCAATGTAACCGTTTTTCTTTTAGGTGATAGCTCGAAATTTGAGGGTGCGGCAAAACAAAATTTTGACATCGTTAATAATCTACAAATTAAAGTAATTAATCTACAAGATATTTCATTAGCATTAGAAACAATAAATAAAGCAGATGCTATTATTGATGCTATTTTTGGAACAGGTCTTGACAGGGATGTTAAAGGTAAATATAAGGACATTATAAATAGTATTAACACAAGTCAGAAAACTGTTTTTAGTATTGATGTTCCTTCAGGGATAAACGGAGATACAGGACAGGTAATGGGTACAGCCGTAAAAGCAAATTATACCACTACATTTGGCTTACCTAAAATAGGAAATATGCTATACCCCGGATTTGAATATGTGGGGAAATTGTATGTTACTCATATTTCTTTTCCGCCTGTTATGCAAGATGCTGATGAATTAAAAATTGCTACTAATGATACTAAACCTCTTCCTGTAAGAAATAAAGATGCACACAAAGGCAGTTGTGGAAAAGTATTGTTTATTGCAGGAGCAGCAAACT
>JAYEFQ010000151.1:0-8523 GCA_034658655.1 Bacteroidota bacterium | reverse complement strand
GAGGAACATACAACGTTACTATTACCGATCTTAACGGCTGTACAAACACCGGTAATGTTGTGGTAACCGTCAATGCTACTCCCGATGCAACAATTACCGATCCCGGTGATTTTTGTTCTACTGATGTTGCTTTCGATTTGACCGCAGCAACTAGTGGTGGAACATGGACAGGCGACGGAATTACCGATGCGACAAATGGAACTTTCGATCCATCTGCAGCAAGTATAGGAACCAACACCATTACTTACGATGTAACAAGTAGTGGGTGTTCTGCTTCCGATCAAATTGATATTGAAGTTTTCAATACACCGGATGCAAGCATTACCAATCCTGGCGATTTCTGTTCAGATGATGTTGCAGTGGATCTCACGGCAGCCACTTCTGGGGGAACATGGTCAGGCACTGGAATTACTGATGCAACAAATGGAACGTTCGATCCAACATCCGTAACACCAGGGACATACACCATCACTTATGATGTGGAATCAGGAAGTTGTACCGATTCTGACCAGATTGATATTACCGTAAATGCAACGCCTGATGCAACAATTACCGATCCCGGTGATTTTTGTTCTACTGATGCTGCCCTTGACTTGACCGCAGCAACTGCAGGTGGAATATGGTCTGGTACAGGAATTACCAATACTACAAACGGAACTTTCGATCCATCCACAGCGAATATCGGAACCAATACCATTACTTACGACGTAACAAGTAGTGGATGTTCTGCTTCCGATCAAATCGATATTGAAGTTTTTGATACCCCAGATGCAAGCATTACAGATCCGGGAGATTTTTGCTCTGACGATGCGGCAATGAATTTAACTGCGGTAACTGCAGGTGGAACATGGTCTGGTACCGGAATTACCGATGCAACAAACGGAACTTTTGATCCAACATCCGTAACACCAGGAACTTATACCATTACTTACGATGTTGGCACAGGAAGCTGTACGGATTCCGATCAGATTGATATTACCGTAAATGCAACGCCCGATGCTACCATTACCGACCCCGGTGATTTTTGCTCTACTGATGCCGCTTTCGATTTGACGGCAGCAACTGCAGGTGGAACATGGTCTGGTACAGGAATTACCAATACTACAAACGGAACATTTGATCCATCCACAGCAAGCATCGGAACCAACACCATTACTTACGACGTAACAAGTGGCGGATGTTCTGCTTCCGATCAAATCGATATTGAAGTTTTTGATACACCAGATGCAAGCATTACAGATCCGGGCGATTTCTGCTCAAACGATGCAGCAATGGATTTAACTGCGGCAAGTACAGGTGGAACATGGTCTGGTACCGGAATTATCGATGCAACAAACGGAACTTTTGATCCAACATCCGTAACACCAGGAACTTATACCATTACTTACGATGTTGGCACAGGAAGCTGTACGGATTCCGATCAGATTGATATTACCGTAAATGCAACGCCCGATGCAACAATTACCAATCCCGGTGATTTCTGCTCTGACGATGCTGCTTTTGATTTAACCGCAGCAACTGCAGGTGGAACATGGTCTGGTACAGGAATCACCGATGTAACAAACGGAACTTTCGATCCATCTACAGCGAATATCGGTGCAAATAATATCACTTACGAAGTTACAATTTCCGGATGTACCGGAACCGATAACATCACAATTAATATTGCAGAAACGCCAGATGCTACGATTACAGATCCGGGTATAATTTGCATAACAGACGCAGTATTTAATCTTGATGCAGTTACTAGTGGTGGATTATGGGCAGGAGACGGAATCACAGATAATAGTGCAGGAACATTTGATCCTTCAGTTGCTGGAGTTGGAGTACATTTAATTACTTATCAGGTGAATAATGGTTCATGTGACGATTCAGATCAAATAAATATTGAAGTGATTGATACCCCGGATGCAAGTATAACTTCGGTTGGTCCTTTCTGTCAAAATGATCCTGCTGTGAACCTAGAAGCAGCAACACCTGGAGGTACTTGGACAGGTACTGGAATAACTGATGAGAATAGTGGTACGTTTAATCCATCACAAGCAAATATTGGAGACAATGTAATTACTTATACTGTTTCAATTGGAGCATGTTCAGCATCATCACAAACAACAATTCAAGTGCTTGAAAGTGGAGATGCATCAATTACACCTGTTGGGCCATTCTGTTATGATGAATTTACGGTGCAATTAGAGGTGGATAATTATGGTGGTAATTGGGAAGGCGCACATGTTGATAATAATGGATTGTTTAATGTTGGAACTGCCCGTGCTGGAACGCATACCGTTGTTTATACTATTTCCGGAGTATGTGGTGGGAGTGATACCATTAATATTGTAGTTTATCCGGCAAATTTTGTTGTGGAGTATTCTATACAAAACCCTAGTTGTTTCGGTGGAGATAATGCTTCGGTTGAATTTGCTGTGCTCGGAGGAACTCCACCATATACTTATTCTTGGAGTACTGCTAGCTCTGATACATCCTATATTGATGGGTTGACAGCAGGAGTGTATCAATTTACTATTTCGGATGTAAACGGTTGTGAAGTAAATGTTGAAACCATTAATATGTTTGATGGTAGCCGCGATTGCTTACGCATTCCAAATGCTTTTACGCCAAATGATGATGGTATTAATGATAACTTTATTATTGAGAATCTTGAGTTTTATCCGGATTCTTGGTTGCAGATTTTTAATCGTTGGGGACAATTATTATTTGAAGCAGGTCCTAATGAAGAACCTTGGGATGGAACATATAATGGAAATCCTGTTCCAACAGGTTCTTATATTTATGTGCTTTCATTGCAAAGTGAATTAGATGATGTTGTTGGTATTGTTACCATAGTAAGATAAATTTAAAATGAATGATTATAAAAAAGATAGTATTATGAGAAAAATTGGTTTAATAACAGCTTTGATGCTTACAATCGGTGTATTGTTTTCACATGCACAAGACAATGTCGGAATTGGTACAACAACTCCACATAGTTCTGCTCTGTTAGATTTAACAGCAGCTGACAAAGGTTTGTTGATTCCACGCGTAACGCTGGTAAATGTTACTGATGGTGTAAATCCCGTTAACGGACCGGAAACTGGATTGCTCGTATATAATTCAGCTGGTGCATTAGCGCAAGGTTTTTATTATTGGGACGGAACCGAATGGATTATGGTTGGTGCCGGTGGTACATCATGCAACACACTAGATGAAGCATACGATTGTGGTGGTTCTGGAGTTGGAAGAGCGGTAACTGCTGATAATGGTGCGGTTGAGATAACTTTGCCAACTGCTGGAACATCAAGCTCAGCTTTAGATGTTTACTCCAATAAAGATTTGACTTGGGCTATTGGTGCTGAAAACACTGCAAGTGGTGTGGCTGTACTAGGTGATGTCACATTAGTCACAAACCAATACAGTGCTGTGCAAGGATCCAGTTTTAGTAATTATGATTCAGGAGGAACTAACCTTGGTTCAGGAGGTATTGCAGGTTTTTATGAAGGGACAGGAAACGGTATTGGTGTTTACGGACAGGTTGTAAACGCAGGTGTTGGTGTTGCTGGTGTATTTGGTCTCAACTCCCGTACAGATGGCGGATATGGTGTCAATGGACAAGGATACGCCGGTGTTGTTGGTGAAGGTGTTGTAGCCGGCATGGCCGGATTTGGAGTGCACGGTTCAATCAGTCAGGGTGTTGGTGTGCAGGGCGAAACAGATGACATGTCTCAATCTGGTGTTGTTGGTATTAATTATGCCGCTATAAATGCCGGAAGTGCTATTGGTGTATTGGGAGACGGAAATACAGGAGTTTGGGGACAAACTGTTGATGGATCTGGTTATGGAGTTTACGGATTAAATGGGAGTGCAAGTACAACAGAAAATAATATTGGAACCGGCGGTGATGGTACTTGGCTAGGTGTATATGGTGTAACTAGCGATCCAACTGGTTATGGCGTTTATTCTGATGGAAACTTCGCTTCTTCAGGAACCAAATCTTTTGTTATAGATCATCCAACTGATCCTGAAAATAAAATTCTTAAACATTTTTGTATGGAATCTCCTGAAGTATTAAATCTTTACCGTGGTAATGTGATGCTTGATGCAAATGGTGAAGCTGTAGTTGAATTGCCTGATTATTTTGAAAGTATCAATAAAAACTTTTCTTACAATCTTACTCCGATAGGTGTGCCGGTAAATTTATACATCAAACAAAAAATTGAAAATGGTGAGTTTGTAATCGCCGGTGGTGAATCAAATATGGAGGTGTCTTGGACAGTTTATGCTGAACGAAATGACAAATATGTACAGGAGTATCCTGAATCAAAACAAGTGGAAGTTGATAAGCGCCAGCCAGGTAAATATTTACGTCCTGAACTTTATGGGCAAGGTAAAGAAAAATCAATATTCCCGCAACACAGCAAGCAAGAAAAACTTGAGCTAAAAGGTGAAAACCGTGGGAAAGTAAAAGAAAGCAAAGCTTATCGACCTGAAAAATAAACTGAATATTTTAAATCGTTTTTAAATCGTTTTTTTCATAATCAATAAAAAGCATTCCTGCAGTTGCGGGGATGTTTTTTTGTACACAGACTTTTCAAAGTCCTATATTTGGTATTATCCCATCTGTCAGGTCCACCCGAAACAGGTAATATTCCTGCAAATTTAGCACACGCCTAACCCTGACATTCAGGTCGCGGTAAGCAACTGAAACAAAAGAATAAATGGGCTTTAGCCCTGACAGTACTTTACAAACTTTCAACTTTCTACTTTTTATACTTGTCTCATGAATTGTATCCGCTATGTGGCGGATTCACTATCGGTATTACTTTGTTTTTTTTAATATCTAACACCGAACGATTAGCCTCGAATTGATTCTGGGG
This sequence comes from Bacteroidota bacterium, assembly GCA_034658655.1. Lineage (GTDB taxonomy): Bacteria > Bacteroidota > Bacteroidia > Bacteroidales > ML635J-15 > JAQIBY01. The sequence goes on along the minus strand of JAYEFQ010000151.1, from coordinate 3,652 downwards.
ATAACGATTCTGTATGAGAATTTGAAAAAATGGAATAAGCTTATTTTTTTCTAAGCTTCAACTCTTCATTTATGCGGGCTGCTAGTTCATATGCCTCCTGATCTATGGCTTCCTTTAGCATGACTTTTAGCTCATCATTGCTTTTGTTGTTGAGTTTTTCTGTGTCTTTGGTGACATCTTTCGTTTGTTCTTTGGGCGCTTGCTTTTCCGGTGTATTTTCATCATCACTGTCTTCATTTTCTAATTCGATGATAATACCGGCTTTGTCAATAATTTCTGAGCTTGTATAAATTGGGCAGTCAAAACGAAGAGCCAAAGCTACCCCATCCGATGTTCTGGCATCAATCTCAACGCGTTTGTCATCTTTTTGAAAAATGAGGCGAGAATGAAAAACACCTTCTTCTAACTTATGAATCAATACTTCTCGCAATCCAATCCCGAATTTATTCGCGAAATTTGTAAATAAATCATGGGTTAAAGGGCGAGGTGGTGTGAGATTTTCTAGCTGTAGCGCAATAGATTGTGCCTCAAAACTGCCAATAATAATCGGAATACGGTGATCGGTTCCTTCTGCCTCCAATATTAGGGCATACGCTCCGGTTTGTGTTTGGCTGTATGAAAGACCAAGTACTTTAAGTCTGATTTTATTCATAATCCGTATTCGTTTTCGCTGTTTGGCAAATATAATAAAACTCAATGAGATTTACTATTTTTGCATTATTGATTCAATAACTATTAACTATGATAACGAAAATGAGAAAGGCTTTGTTCATTTTATTCGTCAGTTTTTCACTGACAAGTTTTGCTCAACCAACTGACACTGTAAGCAACCGTTTTTTAGAATACATTCACGCTGCTGATTACGATGCGGCAGTATCTTTGTTTTCCGATTCGCTAAAGGCTGAATTACCTGCCGATAAACTAAAAATAAGTTTTGAGCGGCAGATTCGTGTACACGGTGATATAATAGTTAGAGATCGTGTGATTAAAACATTTTACATCCCCTATGATATTGTGTATCGTTTTCTCTGGTTTGGTGATAAAGGGTTTCGCCTTTATTTTAAGATGAAGGATACGCAGATTGTTGGTTTAATGCTTATCCCACAAAATCAGACTAATCAATATGATGATCCGGAGTATGCAAATAAAGAAAATTTCAGATTGCAACATGTCTTAATTCAATCTGGAAATTATGGACTTACCGGGGAATTTTTTCGTCCCGTTGAAACGGATACTTTTCCTGTTGTAGTATTTATTCATGGTTCAGGCCCGAATGACAGGGATGAAGGTATGTATGGGAATCGTCCTTTTCGGGATATGGCATATGGATTGGCGAATTACGGAATTGGGAGTTTGCGTTTTGATAAATCTTCATATCTTTTCGGAGAATTTGTAATTGAAGAAAAAACATACACAGTTTGGGATGAGATCGGTGTAGATGTTACAAACATCATATCATATCTTAATAAAATCCAAGGCATTGAAAACGAAAGAATTATTTTGTTTGGACATAGTCTTGGAGCAAATCAGATGCCGCGTATGCTCGACTCTCTTGATGTTGCTGCAGCAATTATGGCGGCCGGAAATGCTCGTCCTTTACAGGATTTGCTTTACGAACAATTTAAGTTCTTGTATAAGCTTGATGGAGATTTAAGTGATGTGGATAAACGTCGTTTGAGCCAATTAAAAGCACAAATCGATAATCTTGAAAAATTACGGAAAATTGACCCTGCCGATGCTGATTTTACGCTTCCTTTAGGTATCAGTTCTTATTACTGGAAAGACATGATATTGTATAATCCGATAGAAACCATAAAAATCGTTGAAGAGCCAATTTTTCTCATTCAAGGAGAAGGCGATTATCAAGTTAGTATGAAAGATTTTAGAATGTTTAGGCGAGCTCTGAGGAAACGAAAATTACCATACGAAGTAAAATCGTATGAAAAGGTTAATCATTTGCTTTTTGAGAATGTCGGTGAGCCTTCAAATAAAGAATATGAGCGCCCTGACCATGTTGAGGATTATATCATTAAAGATGTTGCCGAGTGGATAAAAAAACTATTTGATATATGCTGAGCGGGCATAAATTATTTTTTTGTAAAATTAAGAAATTATTATTGACAAAGATAAAATTGACTTGTGTCTAACAATAATTGGTATTATTTCAGTGCATATTCCTTTTCAAAGAAGAACTCTTTTTCACCAAATGCCGGTACCAATTCGTCAATCCATGTTGCTTTCGGATCATATTTTGCAAAGAAAGGACGATGTACCCAGTCTGCATTTCTGCCTTGCAAGAAGCGAAGTATGTAAACAGGTTCTCCGTAAATTTCTGTCACACCGAGCATCTGTATTTTCCCGGGTCCTGCTGACATGCTTGGTCCTCTGACGGTTCTTGCTAATCCGCTAACTTGTTGATATGCTTTGCGAAAAATATTCCAGGCATCCACTAATGAAACTTCGAAATATGCTTTAGCACCTGTGTCGCGTGCCATGAAGAAATAGTATGGAATACATCCCAGTTCAACCTGACGTTTCCACATGTCTCTCCATATATCTGCATCATCGTTGATGTGTGCTAGCAGTGGGGATTGTGTGCGGATTTGTGCTCCGGTTTTACGAATGGCAGAAATTGCATCTTCAATGGCTTCGGTTTGAAGTTCATTGACATGGTTAAAATGTGCCATGATTGTAAGGTGAACTCCTGAGTCATTGACCATTTTAAAAAGATCTAAAATGTTTTGAGAATCTTTATCTGTTAGGTAACGGTATGGCCAATATGTCAATGATTTGGTTCCGATTCTGATGTTTTGAACAGTAGGAACTTCATTTAAAATGGGTTCAATATATGCTCTCAGGCGTTTTGCCGACATTACCATCGGGTCTCCGCCGGTAAATAAAATATCAGTTATTTGTGGATTTTGTTTCAAGTATTTTATCATTAGCTCCGTTTCCTTCATGGCGAATTTTAATTCGTCCATGCCGGTAAATTGTGGCCAACGAAAACAAAATGTACAATATGCATGACAGGTTTGTCCTTGAGTCGGGAAAAACAGCATGGTTTGATCGTATTTGTGCTGAATTCCGGTTAATTTGTGCCCGTCAATTTCAGGAACATTGTGTTCTTGTCCTGCCGGATGCGGGTTTAAATCGAGACGGATTTTGTTTGCTAATCGCTTTATTTCTGATTTTGTGGCTTCATTTAATATTGCTTTACGCATTATTTTGTAATGCACGGGTTTGAGCATCTCTTTTTGAGGAAAAGTTAAAATGAAAATCGGATCGTTTGGAACATTTTCCCAGTTGATGAGTTGGTTAATCACATAGTTGTTGACTTTAAATGGTAAAATATTCCCAACGATTTCAATGTCGAAAATTTGTTCTTTCGTTAAATACGTTTCTATTTGTGGGATTTTCTTGAAATTATGTAGTGAATAAACTTTGTAATTGTGTTCAATACCCATCGATTACCTCCTTCTTCTTCTTAGTTAAATGTTTGATTATTAATATCTTGCTCTGTATCCTGAGCGCATATTTTTACGAAGATAGTATATTGTTTTATGTTTTCCAAAATGTGATATGTTAAATAAATGTTATTTAGTTTTCATACAGTGAATTTGCACATTAAATAGCATGTCTTATATAACTCGAA
>JAYEFQ010000150.1:0-8546 GCA_034658655.1 Bacteroidota bacterium | reverse complement strand
TTCAATGATGTCCGTTTGCGGATTATTTTTAACGTCTGTCAATATTTGATAAAACAAATCCTGTTGCTGAGCAAATCCGGAGACGCTTAACAGGAAAATCAGGGCGATATGGAAAAGGTGTTTTATCATTTGTTTGGTATGGGTTGTCCTAATGATTCCTTGTCGGGATAAACATGAATAAATCCGTGCATATGTCGTGCTTCTATCCCCGTTAAGCGGTATTCATACACGTCACAAATGTAATAATATACACCTGGTGAAACCATTCGATTATTTTTTTGATATCTGCCGTTCCACATGATGTCAGGATCAGTGGTTTCAAACATAACTTGTCCCCAGCGATTGAAAATTTGCATCTCAATATGACTGACAAAATAATAGGGCATTTTCGGATGGTAAAAATCATTAATGCCGTCGTTATTTGGTGTGAAAATGTTCGGTAATTCGTAGTATGAGCAATTATCAACGCATATTTTTGTCGGAATAGGTGATTGATTGAAAAATGAGTCAACAGCCGTGACATAGTAGCATCCTGCCATGCTTCGCTCAGGGTAATGCTTATAACTAAATTGATTGAATGCTGCCGGAATGCTATCCAGAATTTCTAAGTCGTTTTCTAAGTCGGATGCAAAATGAATGTAATATTGATACACATCATCGCGGCAGGAGTCAGGCATTGTCCATGAAATTTCATTGTATAAACTATCGCAAAGCGAAATAACATTGAAAGGGGGCGGACATGGCGGAATGGTATCAGTCGGTGTCCCGCAGTTAATTTGCGACCAATTGATAATCGGATCCACAAATCCTTCAGACACATAATTGCCGGTGCTTCTCACTTTGTAGCAGTAATTTTTGCCATTTATTAGCAATGAATCGAGAAAATATTGATCGGATGATGTCCCGACCGAATCATAATTCATACCATCATCAGATTCTTTGAAAAAGGAATATTCCTGATTTTGCCAAGGCACATTTTTAGTTGCATCGAGTAATAATTTATTGTCGCCCGACATAATTTCCAGGAAAATTGAGGACGCCACATGCGGCGTTCCGAGTAAAACACGGTTTCCGGGCTCATTATTCCACATTTCCACAAGATAGGAATGACTTGAGTCACGTGTGTTGATGGGATTGTGATAAAAAATTGTGTCGTTAATATTTGTTGTGGAATCGATGAGTTGAAGGTTTTCTCCCCATTGTCCATTGGAGTGATAAATCAGGTAATGATATGGTCCTGGAAATTCTATGGTGTCAAATTCAGTGGGTTTTGACCAAGCGAGATAAATTTCTCCGTTTTCTTCGTCTGTGTTTTCAACGGAAACATTGGTAATTGTCGGGATACCACGAATTAACTCTGTGCATATTTCTTCACTTGCATAGGATTCTGCGCCATCAGGGAAACGGGCAACAATTCGGTAACAATAATTATAACCTTGTGGTAATCCGGCTCCGTTATTGTTGTCGAGATAGTTCGTTGAGTTTCTGCCTTCAACATTTCCCACGAGTTGGTATCCGAGGCTATCAGGAATTCCGGTATCACAAATTCCAGGTTCCCAGTCCATTGATTCAGTGTGTCGATAAATATCGTAGGAAACTACATTCTGACAACGATTTGTCTCCCATGTTAAGTTGATACTGTTGGTTGTAGCTTGGATATCTGTAATTTCAGTTTTTGGACCGATGACATATATATTCACATTTAGGATGTCCACAAGATTAACTGGTGATGCATCATCCTGTGCTTTAAAATTTACAACATAGGGTTGTCTTCTCACGTAATCGCAAGTTGTTTGCCAGGCAAATGATCCTTCTGCACTGCCATTTCCGAAATCTTCGTAATCGAAAGTAGCGTATGAATCAGGTATAAGAAATGGGGCTCCGTAAGCAGACATAATAATTGCATCTCCGTTAATATCACTTGCAGGAATTGTAAGCTCTAATAGAGAATCCGCTTCAACACAATGTTTCTCTGCTGCTGTGATTACAGGAGGATTATCATCGCTTTCATATACTTCAATTTGCATATCACGAATAATCTGCCCGATTTTATGTCCGTTTCGCCATTCTTCAATATTGATTGCAATGTTGTAAACCCCAACTTCGGTTGGGCTGTCCCAAATTAAATCTCCATTTATTGCATTAAGTGTTAGTGAATTCGAGGCAGGAGGGAGGGTATATCCTTCAATAGGTTCCCCGTTTTCACCGCGACAAATATCAAGTTTGTATGAAATACTATCACCATCAGGATCATAAGCTCCTGGATTGTGGATAAATATCTGACCCACTGCGGCTTTGTCTAGTGGTGGCTGAGTTAAAATTGGCGTGTTGTTTGTCCCATCTTCAGGGCTAATTTGCAAAATCGTTGAAATACTAAAAACGACATTTACGGAATTTGGAATATTGTTCACCCCTTGATTTCGGTTTGGGTCTTCAACCACTAATTCGTAAATTCCGGGACCGGGAAAAGTATGTGTGCCCTGATATCGATTGCGTCGGTAAAATCCTGGTAAATCAACCAGCTCATTTCTCGGTAATATACTACTGGTATTGTCTCCCCAAAAAATTTCGAGTTCTTCGCGGTCGGCTGTAAATCCGGGACCGGTTGCCGTATATGTAATGATTGTTATTTTGTACGTTAATTCAGAAATTTGCTCATAGGTAATTTCTCCGGCACGATTGTGAGTTGCCATGACAGAAATGCTTATAATCAGCATTCCTATGATTATGAGAAAATATGTTAATATCTTATTCATTCTACCTCCAAAGTTATCACATTATTTTCACCTGTCAAACTAAAACTTTGCTGTTTGCCTGAAATGTTGAGAATTACGAGGTTTGATTGATCTGCATACAAGTCAGTCAGTATGTTATTCTCAATGCGTATCGAGCTTGGTTGTTTTGTTATAATTGAGAAAAATACCCGCATTGCTATTTCTCCACGCTCCGTTTTTACTAGTTGAATGTTATTTGGTGGTATAGTTTTTTCATTGATGCTGATTTTGAAATTGTGTATAAACCAAGTTTCAATGTATTGCTCCGTTTCTGGATGTTGATTTTCGCTGCCGATGTTTAAATCCACATTAAATTGTTCTTTTATTGACAATTCCATATCGTCAAAAAAAATACGACTGGCAATCAGTATTTCCTGATTGTCTGCATCATACTCCACATTAGTAAATGAGACATGCACAGGATGCAATGAGGAAAACAACAGGCTTATGAAAATTAAAAATGACATATGCATTTATTTTATATCCGTGTTTTAATAACATCAAAAGCCTCTGAAATGTTGTATGGTTGAATGCCTAATTCTCGATCTGCATAGTTTGAATTGAGATGAGTTTTTGACGGACGACTTGCAATTTGATTCAAATCTGCCGAAACCACAGGCTGAATGAGGCTTTTGTCGAAATTGAAATGTTCGGCAATTTTTAATCCGAATTCATAGATTGACATTTTTTCGTGTCCTGCATAATGCCAAATGCCTTCTTTTTCCAAAATGGAGATTTTTAGTAAAGCAGCAATTAAATCATCCACAAAAGTAGGTGTTCTGAATTGATCGTTTACCAGTTTGATTGTCTGATTATTGGAGAGTGAGTCGTATATCCAACGAAAAATATTTGTTCGCTTAATGTTTTGTGGATAATCATAAATCAATGCTGTCCGAACAATGGAATGCCGGCAAGTTGATTGAGTAAGCGCTTGCTCTGCCATTAGTTTGCAGTTGCCGTAATAATTCACCGGATTTCTGTCATCGAATTCAGCGTATGGGATTTGTTGATTCCCCTCAAACACAAAGTCAGTACTCATGTGAGTAAGATGAATATTACGCTTAGTACATGCTTTGATAAGATTCAGCACGGCTTCATAATTAACTTGGTGGCAAGTGATTTTGTCTTTTTCACATTCGTCAATTTGGCTAATTGCTGCTGTGTTAATAATTGCTTCTGGCTGATAAATATCCAACAGGTAATTGAGTTTTTCAGGATGTCGAATGTCTAAAAGTTCAAATTTGTGTTTCCCGATAAATCGGTTGGGTGATTTTGAGCTTGCAATTATTTCTGTGGGGCTCTCGGGATAGTCCAGTTCTCGGAGAATCGCTTGTCCGGTGAGTCCGTTACTTCCTGTGATTAGTATTTTCATACTTTACGTAAGATTTTTTTAAATTGTTGAATCTGTTTGTTTTCTCCAAGAACTAATATTTTATCTTTTGGATAAATTTTGGTGTCCGGTTTCGGATTCACAATATAATTGCCGTCTTTTCGACGTAATCCTATAATGTTTACTCCGCTGTCTCTTCGGATATTCAATTCTTCAATTGTTTTTTTACTTAATCTGGATGATGAATTTTCACAAGAAACTTCTTCTATGCTAGTTTCATTAATGGTTTGGAGTAATACGTAATCTAGAAATTCAACAACATCGGGTTGAGTGATTAACTTTGCCATGCGCTGACCACCGGTTTTTGCTGGCATGATGACATTGTCTGCTCCAGCACGTTTGAGTTTAATGTCTGCTCTTTCTTCGGATGCTCGACTAATAATTTTTATTCCGGAATTTAGACCTCTTGCCGAAAGGACAACAAAAAGATTGTCAGCATCTTCGGGAAGTGCTGTGATGAGTGCTTTTGCGCGCTCAATTCCGGCGAGATTTAGAATTTCATCCTGAGTTGCATCGCCTTGAATAAACAAATAGTTTGTGTCATTATCAATTTGTTCAATCAAATCATGTTTTTGCTCAATTAGAACAACTTGTTCACCATGGGCGGTGAGCTCCTCCATAGTTTGTTTTCCGTTTCTGCCATATCCAACAACAATTACATGTTGAGATAATGCATTGATGCGTTTTTTCATTTTACTGTATTTAAAATAATTTTTTAGCACTCCATTGACAATAAATCGAGTGAAGTTAGAAAGCACATAGGCAAAAACTCCAAAACTCATGATAATCAAAATGATAGTAAATAATTTTCCTTCGGGAGATAATGGTGCAACTTCGCGGAATCCGACGGTTGCAATTGTGATAATCGTCATGTAAATTGCATCAATTAAACTAAATCCTTCGATGAGGATATATCCAATGATACCAATTGTCGAAACTCCAAGGAGTATAGCGAATGCCAATAGCATTCCCTGAATATTATTTGATATGAATTTTTCTGATTTATTTAATTGATTCATTTAACTGATTCATTTGTGTTATATCATTTATTAATCAAAATTGCAAGTATAATGCCGATGTAGATTCAACACCGATAGGCGTAGCATATCGGTAGTTTTGAATCACAATCGGTATTAAACCATTATAAGCTTAAGCGGCAAGGTAGTGATTTTTTATCGAATGAAGGTAAAACGGGTTAAGTTTACTGATGTTTTTGTTCGTTTTTTTACGAATAATACAGGTTGAAATCCTCAAAAGTGTGTCAACTTAATATCAAAATTTGTCCTATACTACAGGAAAGGCAACGCTTTGGGTTACAATAATGCTTTTTTAAATGAATAAGTGATTGTGATTCCATGGCATTTTCAGCGATAATACCTAGGTCTGCCCATTTGCGAATGATTTTATTGTTTTCGGCATGCATTGCTTCCAGAAAATGAATGGCTTTGTCTTTGTATTCTTGTTGATCTTTGATGTGTCCAAAAAGAAATAAGATGGGAATAATTGCATTTATTGTTAGAATTTCGATTGACGATTTCCCTAGCCGTTTTGTTTTTGACTCAGTTGCTTCGCCAAATCGGTAATGTGTTTTCCAGTAAGTTGAGCTTTCCGTTTTTAGAAGGTTTTCTAAGCTTGATATGCTGTCAGACTCAATGATGCGAGAGAAAAATCGTTCGTTGTTATGTAGCAGCATTGCTAGTTGAGCGATGCGGATTGACGGAAAATTACTCGGACGCATGCGTGAGAATTTCCAAAGTTTAGCATCTATGGGTTTTAAGGAAAATTTGGCTTGTAAGATTTTATATTCCCGCTTGAGTTGATTGTAATAATCGTCATTTAATTCTCCGACGAGAAATCCGGCTTGACCGAAAAGTAGCGCTTCAATTTGCAATAAATTATTTCTGTGTTTTGCAATTTGCTGCCATTTTAGGCTTTCGCCCAGCATTTCAAAGGGTATTTGGTTGGTGTTAAATCCGAAATAACGGGTTAGGGTTCTGAAAAACACCGTATCAAAGTCAATGTTTTCTTGCATCATTTTTGATTTGATGTTTTCTGTTTTATGTTCCAGTCTTTCAACTGACAGATTTTGCATCCACAACAAAATGTCAAGTGGGCGAACATTCTGAATTAAGTGTTCACATGGAATCCAGCGTATGCTTTGCAGTAACTCTATCCATGCATGGCTGTATTCTTTCGGAAATTTCATAACCCATGTTTCCGGTTGTCGTCCATCTTGTGTTGTAATAGTCTTATCGTGTGCAGCAACTACGTGCAAGATGACATTATTGTATGCTGCATCATTTTGATGATTGTGATTATTCCATTCTCCCGTTTTCATATGGATTTCTACATTACCTGCCCAAATTGTACCGTTCATTTTAATGCGTGCATTGAAAAAATCAGGACCAGCATCATGATTGTGCTCTCCAGGATGTAGGATTTCAAATGATTTTCCCGATTCAGTTATGCATGCATTTGTGTATGCTTGTTGTTTCCAAATAAAATGTAGAAAGTCTTCAGACATGTATGCGTTTTGATAGTTTTATGCTAAGATAATTATTTTTTTGCTTTTTGCCCTATGTCGATGCGTTGATTTCAAAAGTTTAATCCAGATTATTTACTGTTTTTGGATAAATACTGTAAATGGCTGATAATTAATTGCCTTCTTGTGTTTTTATAAAAAGCATGAATAATATAGGTTAGTGGTTTGATGCCAGATAGTTTTCCGCTTTAACTTTAATAAGTGCACGCTTTTCTGCAACCGTAATTTGTGATATGATACTTTGTAAATAATCTGTTTCTCGGATATACTGCTTTGTATATTCAAAGTTCAAATCAAAAATCCATGCTGCTTGCAGTATCTTGAAATCATTAATGTATTTCATGTCTGTTTTTAGAATGATATCTTCATTCATAAATGATTTAAAAACCGCATCGGTAATTTTATCTTCATTTTTAAGACCTAGTTCCAATGCGACATTCCTATTTCCTTTCAGCATAGATTTGTAATAGGCATCAACAATGTAAAATATATCCATCTTATCCGCATCACGAATGATTTTGCTGAATAACAGCTTGTCTTCAGAAAGATTTGACTCAATTTTCGGTAAGCCGTGATTATGGATTGCGCTTAATAGTATTTCCCATTCCTTTTCAGAAAACAGTATGTGCTTTTCTAAATCTTGCAGTACTTTAATTCCTAAATCACCGTGATAAACGGAGTCTTTATCTGAAAAGGTATGATAATCGCGATATTGAGTAAATCTGCCAATGTCATGATAAAGCCCAATAATCCCGGATATTTCCACCGAATGTTCGTTTAAGTTCAGCGATTGCGCAAGGTTTAATGCATGATCCATTACTCGCAATGAATGTGCTATCTTTAAATTGATATTTTCATTGAGTGTTGAATTTCCTTTTTCAAGAAAATTATCTGTATATTTAATGAAAAATGCTTTTTCTTTTTTTAAATCAGTTTGCATAGTTTGAAAAAGAAATGGACTGAAAATCAGTCCATTTTATTTTTATTTATGATCATTTTCAAATGCTTTAATTCTGGATTTTAGCTCATCCATTTTGTCCAATCCAATTTGAGAAACACAGGCTCTAAGTCCTTCGGTATGTTCTGAACCGGTATTGTCAAGCGCAATTGCTGAAATGCCGTAGCGAATTAATTCTGTCAATAATTCATTGCCTGACATTCCAGGATATGAGATTGTGAAATAAAAACCGTCTGCCAATGTTTTGTCGATGTCTTTGTCATAAACAAGTTTAAAACCAGCGTTTAAGAATATTTTTTTCATGACTTTTGCTCGTTCTCCGTATTCTTTAACAGATTCAACGAAATTGAATTTTCCTTCGTTGGCTGCTTTAAACATTGCTGCAAGTGCGTATTGAGCTGAATGTGATACGCCGGATGATAGGGAATAAATAATTCTAAGGACAAAGGTATATCCAAATCCATCAGCACCGAAGCGTGTTTTTAATAGTGGGTATTTTCGGTGATACAATTTATCTGAAATTGCAGTAATTGCCAATCGTTGACCGGCATAGCTAAATGCTTTTGAGCTGGATATCAGTAGGATGTAGTTGTCAGTGTATTTTGTAACACTGGGTTGGTACGGCGGTTGTCCGGGTTTGCTTAAATCCTGACGAAAATCCATTCCGAAATATGCGAGATCTTCAATGATAATGACATCGTATTTATTGGACAATTCACCAATGATTTGTAATTCTTCTTCTGTGAAGCAAATCCATGTCGGGTTATTTGGATTTGAATAAATGATGCTGTTAATGTTTCCTTTTTTTAGATAGGATTCCAGCTTTTCTCTCAGTTTTTCTCCTCGATAATTATATACATCAAAACTTTCGTATTTTTGATT
>JAYEFQ010000149.1:11101-31018 GCA_034658655.1 Bacteroidota bacterium | reverse complement strand
TTTAATGGTAAAATCCAAGAAATAAAAATAACTGCCAGAGGTTACAGAAAATTTCAAAACTTTAGAAGTGCTATCCTATTTTTTCACGGGGGGTTAAATCTTTACCCATTAAAATGGTAGTAGAACCGATGAAATTAATCTTGGTGTTTGTCTTGCTGACGACATGGGACTTGGAAAAACAATTCAGACTTTAGCTTTAATGCAATGGCTTGTAAACGAGGATAGAGGACAAATTCTTATCGTTGTGCCTACCAGTTTAATTCATAACTGGATAAGTGAAATTAATAAATTCTGCACCGATATTCGTGTTTTAAATCATACAGGACTTAATAGGGCAGAATCAGCTATTACTTTTAATGGATATAATGTCATTTTAACAACTTATGCAATTCTACGACGCGACAAACATATTTTTACCGAGCTTTTATTTGATTACTGCATTTTAGATGAATCTCAATATATTAAGAATCCAAAATCTGATACTGCAAAAACTTCTTATGACTTGTCTGCGAATCATTATTTATGTTTGAGCGGTACACCAATTGAAAATTCGATCTCGGATTTGTGGTCTCAAATAAATTTCCTAAATAATGGGATATTAGGTGGTCATAATCATTTTTTGAAATCGTTTAAACAGAAGGACAATCTAGATCTGTACCATAAATTAGTTCTCCATTTTTGCTGCGGCGTAAAAAAAATGAGGTATTAAAAGATTTACCTGAAAAAACGACATTAATTGAATCTGCTGATATGCCAACCGACCAGCATTCATTTTATCGGGAACTGCGAAATAGATATCGTGATTTATTTGTCGAAGATATTGGGACACACGGAAAACTAAATCCGATTGTTTTATTAAAGGGGCTAATGAAACTCCGGCAAGCTGCAAATCATCCGGTTTTAGTTGATTCTGATTATAATAGTGATTCTGGCAAGTATAATTCTGTTTGTTTGAAAATTAATAAAATTGTCGCAAAGAAATCTAAGGTGTTGATATATAGCAGATTCGTGGAGCATCTAAAACTGTACAAAACCTTTTTAGATGCCAATGATATTAAGTATTGTTATTTAGACGGAAGCACTAAGGATAGGCAATTTCAAACCGAAACTTTTCAAACTAATCCAAATTATCATGTGTTTTTACTCTCATTAAAAGCAGGTGGGACAGGACTTAATCTTACCGCTGCCGAATATGTATTTATGCTTGATCCATGGTGGAACCCGGCAGCCGAAAATCAAGCCTTTGACCGCGCTCATCGAATAGGGCAAACGAAAAATGTCTTTGTGTATAAATTCATAACCAAAAACAGCATAGAAGAAAAAATTATAGCCCTCCAAAATGAGAAAACTGAACTTTTCGAAAAAATGATTGAAAACAATAATCTAATCGCTGATATCTCTGTAGATCAAATCATGGCGCTTATTGCAGACTAAAGGAAGTCACCGATCCATTATTCCCTGTAAAAAATGTGGTATGATGACAATTATTAGTTGAAAAAAATGTAAGGGTAACTCAGTTATTACTGTAAAAGAATGTATGTATTGACAGTATTTATGTGTAAAATATGTATATTTGTAAATAAAAGATTGTATTTATGAAAAAAATTACCATCTTACTTTTGACACTTTTGCCTTTGGGTTTATTGGCACAAACAAAAACCGCATTGTTTCTCGGAAATTCTTACACATATTCTAATGGGGGGATTCCTGATATGCTTTCTGAAATTGCCAGCTCTCTGGAAGATACTTTAGTTTTTGATGATAATTTAATGGGCGGAGCAACTTTGAATGATCACTCCGAAAATGCAACTAGCTTATCGAAAATTGCATCTCAGACATGGGATTATGTGGTTTTGCAAGAACAATCACAAATGCCATCTTTCCCACAATCAGAGGTTGAAACAATGGTTTATCCCTTTGCAGAGATTTTGTGTGATAGTATTTTTGCAAATGATTCATGCACCATTCCGATGTTTTTTATGACATGGGGTCGTGAAAACGGAGATCAAAACAATTGTGAATATTATGAGCCGCTTTGTACTTATGAGGGCATGCAATTGGAGTTGAGAAAATCCTATCTAAAAATGGCAGTGGATAATGAAGGGTCTGCGGCTCCGGTTGGTATGGTTTGGAAAGCCATAAGAGAAGATTATCCTGATATTGATTTGTATTCGTCGGATGAGTCACATCCTTCCTTGGCAGGGACTTTTCTTGCAAGCAATGTGTTTTATACTGCAATGTTTCATAATTCACCTGTGGGTGGATATATTCCTGATGGGATTTCTACTGCCGATGCATTACACATGCAGGAATATGCTGCCAATATTATCTTAGATAGCTTGGATGTTTGGATGATTGACACGACGCATGTGAGCGCATTTTTTATTCCAGATTTTCCGGTTGGGAAAAATACAATTGGTTGGTTTATGAATGAATCGGAAAATGCAGAATGGTTTGCATGGGATTTTGGTGATGGATCTGATATACTTTATCAAACAGAATACACTGAGACGCAGCATGTATTTCTTGAAGAAGGAGAATACACCGTTTGTTTGACAGCATGGAAAGATTGTGAGTCTGATATCTATTGTCAATCTGTGCATACAGATATTTTTCAATCTGATGTTTTGTTCGATTTGGAAGAAAATGTAATTATGAATGGTGAATCTTTGCATTTTCCGCAGAGCATGCTGGGTGAAAGAGTTTGGATTTATGATAGCCAAGGTCGTTTGTTGGATACCAAGAAGATACGACAATATGAAATGAATTTATCTGTGTATTCAGGATTGCTTTTTGTTAAGCATTCATGTGGTACAACAAAAATCCTGCTGAATTAACTCAATTTTCGATATCTAAAAACAGCAATACTGAACATGGCTGTTCCTAATATGCCGAGCGATATCAACTCAGGGACAACATCGCTAAGGTCAGAACCTTTTAGAAGAATCATACGGATAGCACGCATAAAATAATAAAACGGATTCAGGTGATTTAGTGTTTGTCCCCACTGTGGCATGCTTTCAACCGGAGTGAAAATTCCACTCATTAATACAAATAAAACGAAGAAGAAAAACACGGTAAACATCACTTGTTGTTGTGTTTTTGCTTCGTTAGCAATGAGTAATCCCATGGCAACCGCTGCAATTAAGTAAACTAAGGAAAACACAAATAATGTAACTAATGATCCGACAATGGGTAATTGAAATAAAAGCACTCCGACTAAAAGTCCGAGACTAAGATCAAATAGCGCAATAAAAAGGAATGGAGTAAGTTTCCCGATCATAAATTGCCATTTTTTAATAGGTGTTACATTAATTTGTTCCATGGTTCCAATTTCCCGTTCTCTCACGATGTTTAGCGCCGTAAGAAAGGTGCCGATAATGGTAACAAGAATCACCAAAATTCCCGGCAACATAAAGTGTTTGTAATTTAATGAGGAATTGTACCAATATCGTTTTTGCACATTAATCGGACTGAGTTTTTCCTCAGAAATTAATCCCTGATTGAGCATTAAATTGCCTGAGTAATCTCTTAAAATGCTGTTTGTATAGGCATTAATTAGTCCTGCAGCTTGTTGATTTACTGCATCAATAAGTAGCTGGAGTTCAGTACTTTCCTGTTGTTTCTGATTTTTTTCAAAATCTTTTGGGATGTACAGTATGGCGTGTTTTTCTCCGGAAATTAGCACATCCTCAGCTTTACTGCCTTCTTGTCTAATTTCTGTGATAAAGAAAGGAGAGGCAATAAATTTCTGTTGCAGATTTCGGCTTTCCGTTGTTTGATCCTGGTCGATGATTAGCAAGCGAATTTCTTTCATGTCAAAACTGGCTGCATAAACCAATATTATTGTCTGCAAAAGCGGAAGTAAAAAGATGAATGGAAGCATTATTCGGTTACGAAAGATCTGTCGAAATTCTTTTTCTAAAAGGAATGGTATAGTTTTCATAATTACTCCAGTCTGATTTTGTAATTTTTAACGCTGATGCCGATAAACAGAACAAACATCCCAATTAATATCAACAGCTGTTGCCAAATGAAAGCCATGCCACCACCTTTTAACATGATGATTTTTATAATCTCAAGATACCAACGTGCCGGAATGATTGTACTTAGCCATTGTAGGAAAATTGGCATATTTTCTACCGGGAAAATAAATCCTGAGAGCAACATGGTTGGCAGCATCAAAATGAACATGGACATCATTATGGCAGTAAGTTGATTGCTGCTGACAGTTGATATCATAATACCTAGTGCCAAAGCCGTGATGACAAAAATCACAGATGCAAGCATGAGTAAAAGTAAACTGCCTTCAATGGGAACACCAAAGACGAGTTTGCCGACTAAAATCACTGACACTGCATTGGCAAAAGCCAATAAAACGTATGGCATCACCTTTCCGAGTACAACTTGTATGGGTTTTAGCGGGGAAACCAACAGAATTTCCATGCTGCCAAATTCCTTTTCCTTTGCAATGGATACAGAGGACATCAAAGCAGAAAGTAGCATAAGAATAAATGCCATGGTTCCGGGAACAAACAGGTAACTCGATTCCATTTTTTCATTAAAAAACATGCGATTTTGAATGGAAATTCCGGATGATTGCTGGCTAATTTGTGATTCTTGTAATCCGAAATCTAAACAAATGGCTTCTGTGTATTGTCCAACAATTTGAGCGTAATTTGGGTCGGTGGCGTCTAAAATAAGTTGTATAGAAGGCGATTCTCCTTGTTTCAAATCGGTAGAAAAGTTTTTGGGGAAGATAATTACTTCCTTAATTTTTCCTTCTTTAAAGCGTTCGTGAATTTCCTTTTGCGATTGCAGTTCATACAGAATGTTGAAATAGCCGGAAGCTTCCAACTTATTTTTCAGAGCTATGGTGGTTTCATTTTTGGAATGGTCTAAAATGGCGACATCCACTTCAGAAACTTCATTTTTAATGACATAGCCGAATATCAATATCTGAACGATGGGCATGCCAAAAAGTATCATGATTGTCCGAACGTCTCGGAAAATATGATAAAACTCTTTTTTTAATAATGCAATAAATCGTTTCATATTATTTGTTTTTATCAAAAAACCGCTTTCCTCTTGCTAATTCAACAAACACATCATTCATATTCTGTTTTTTATATGTTTTTTTCATTTGTTGAGGACTATCAAGTGCAATCATTTTTCCATCGACAAGAATTGCCACCCGGTCGCAATATTCTGCTTCATCCATATAGTGGGTTGTCACAAATACCGTGATTCCTCGTTGAGCAGCATCGTAAATTAAGTCCCAAAATTGTCGTCGTGTGATGGGATCTACACCGCTGGTTGGTTCATCCAGAAAAACAATAGCCGGATTGTGCACGATGGCAACAGAAAAAGCAATCTTTTGTTTCCATCCCAATGGCAGTGAACCCACTAGTTTGTTTGCCATGTCTTCTATGCCGAGTTGAGCGAGCAATTTGGCACTCCGCTTTTTAATTTCCTTACGGGATAAGCCATAAATTCCGCCGTAAAGACGAATGTTTTCTGCA
Organism: Bacteroidota bacterium; assembly: GCA_034658655.1. Taxonomy (GTDB): domain Bacteria; phylum Bacteroidota; class Bacteroidia; order Bacteroidales; family ML635J-15; genus JAQIBY01. The sequence goes on along the minus strand of JAYEFQ010000149.1, from coordinate 25,496 downwards.
ATGCTGAGATCCTCATAAAGTGAAAACTTCTGACTCATATAGCCAATGTTCCGTTTGATGCTGTCTCCTGATTTATACACATCAAAACCGGCAACTATAATTTCTCCTGAACTTGGTTTTAAGAGTCCGGTGAGGATTTTCATGGCGGTGGTTTTTCCTGCTCCATTTGCTCCGAGAAAGCCAAATATCTCCCCTCGATGTACATCAAAATTCAGATGGTCGTTGGCAACAAAATCACCAAACTTCTTAACCATATCTTTTACAATGATGATTTTATCTTCAGTCATTTTGTCCCTCCTTTGCTTGCTTGGTCATGAGATAAATGAAAACATCCTCAATTTCGGCTTCAATTTGACGAAATTCCAGATTCTCGAAATTTTGTGCTTTCAATTTTTTGCGCATTGTGCTTTCTTTAGATTCGGCATTTAATGCGATATGAATTTCCTGCCCAAAGAGATTGACTTCATCAACATCCCTGCATTGGCTGAGATATGTTTTGAGTTTGTACATATCATCTGCACTGACAGCAAACATGTCATGCTGAATCATTCCACTGATTTCTGATGGTTTGTCAGTGCCGAGAATTTCGCCTTTTTGCATGAGCGCAATGCGATCGCAACGATTGGCTTCATCCATGTAAGGTGTAGATGCCAATATGGTAATGCCTTTGCTTTTTAGGCGGTCGAGCATATTCCAGAATTCAACTCTAGAAACGGCATCAACACCGGTTGTTGGCTCGTCAAGAATTAAAAATTCCGGTTTGTGAATTAGCGCACACGAAAGGGCAAGTTTTTGTTTCATTCCGCCACTAAGATTGCCAGCCCGTCGGTTTTTGAAAGGCTCAATCTGATGGTAAATGTCTTTGATTAAATCATAGTTTTCTTCAATACTGCTACTAAATACGGTGGCAAAAAATTCCAGATTTTCCTTGACTGTTAAATCCTGATAAAGTGAAAATTTTCCCGGCATATAACCAATAAGCCGACGTATGAGTTTGTAATCGTTTACCACATTATATTTTCCCAGGTGAATGCTGCCGCTGTCGGGGAGTAGCAAACTTGTTATCATTCGAATCAGGCTGCTTTTTCCTGCACCATCAGGACCAATTAGTCCAAAAAGCTCCCCTGATTTCACACGGAAGGAAACATTTTTTAGGGCTTGCACTTTACCGTAATTTTTACTGATATTTTCAATTCGAATTTCTGACATTATCTCAATTTTCTTCGTTTGGATAAAAGGCGTTTTTCTATTAATTTGCCTGATGTCCGGTTTTTATCTATAAATTCAAAGGGCTGTTTTCTTATCTTATTTTATGAGTTTTTTTTCTCCAGTGCCTTCGAGATTTGTCGGTGCTTCGAGACGTCCGCCACCTCCAAATCCCTCAGTTACCTACATTGTGAAACCTCCAACTTCCCTGAGTGTCATTTTTCAGGAGTTTGCGAACTGAAAAATGCAACACGAAGCAATCCCGACGCATGTCGTAGCCTCAAAACAAACAACAAATTTCCAACTTCAAACCTCTAACTTCAAACCCTTGTCCGCCCCCCGGCGGATCCAACCATCTCACCTAATCACCACCTCAGCCGGCATTCCAATTTTTATACGTCCATCGTTTTTAACTTTGATATCCATTGCATATACTAAATCAATCCGTTCATCTTTGGTCTGTATAACTGTCGGTGTAAATTCCGCTTTGCTGGCGATATGTGAAACGTTTCCTTCGTAGGTGTAAAATCCACCGTCTCTTTTGTCAATACGAACTTCCATAATTTTACCGATTTTAATTTCAGCAAGTTGATCTCCGGAAATCCAAGCTTTGAGTGTCATTTTTTCCATGTCAGCAAGTTTTGCAATGGGTTTTCCTGGCGCCAATAGTTCGTGCTCGTGAATGTACAAATCAAGGACAGTTGCATTTGCCGGCGCTGTAATTGTTGCTTTTGAAATATGATCGCGAATGATGTCAATATTGGAATCAATGACATTCAGCTCTGCAAAAAGGGAAGCATTTTGCGTTTTAATTTGTGCAATGCTCTTTTCTGTGATCTGAATTTGTGTGATGATATCGTCCAATTGTTTTTGTGTCGCTGCTTTTTGTTCCAACATATTGCTGATGCGACTTTTGTCCTTTTTCAAACTTTCCAATTTTGTCTCCTGAACCTCCACTTGTGCTGTGATGGATGGGAATTTGGTTTTGATGGCTTCTTTTTGCGCCAATAGCTGCTTGATTTGCAAACTTAAATTGCTGGTGTCAATGCGTGCGATAATTTCCCCGGCTTGTACTTTGTCACCTTCTTGTATGCCAAGAAACAGACATTTGCCTTGTGCTTCTGATGCGATGACATAATCCTCGGTTTCAAAATTGCCATAGGCATCTGCTTCGCTTTTTTGATTGTTGCATGATGTGAAAAAGAACAGTAATATTGCACTTAGACCTAGCAAAATGTGATGTGTGTTTATTTTTCTCATTTGTTTTCGATTTTTCCGGTGAGTGTTAAATGTTTTATGATTGCTTTTGCTTTATTAATTTCATGAATTTCCAACTGCACTTTGGCGATGGATGATTTATGAAGTGCCTCCAAATAGTCTGATACAGGAAGGTTTCCTTCATTGAACTGAGCTTCTTTACTTGCTTGAATTTCCTCACGAAGCTCAATGATTTCTTTATCTTGAGATATCAAATCGTTTTGGGTTTTTATTTCTTGTAAATAGGATTCAGCCTGAGCATTGATGTTATTGACAAAGGCTTGTTTTTTATTGTCAATTTTTTGCAGATTAATATCCGCAATGGCATGTTGTTTTTTGAGTGTATTCCACTCCCAAATGTTCCATGATAAGCGAACTCCCACAATCGCATAAGCATCAAAATCGTTGCTAAGCATATTCAATCCCGGACGGCCATATCCGCCTTGCGCAAAAGCTGAAACCATTGGATGTTTCACTGCGCTTGCTTGTTGTTTTTGCTGCAGGATTTGCTGTTTTTGTAGATCCATAATGTTTAACTCAGGACGATTGATAACAGTATCTATTTGAATGCCTCTGCCCGGAAAAAGAAAATTTGCCAATTCAGGAATGGGCTCTCCGGTAAGGATCTCCATCATTACAATGCAGGTTTTACGCGCTGATTCCGTTTTTATAATTTCTTGACGGATATCCAATATGGCAACTTCCAATTCTTTACTGTCTGCAGAAAGCGCCATCTCGTTTTCAACAGCAACTAGTATTTCATTGTATTTTTTATTGATGCTTGCTTTGTTGTATTCCAAAATATTATATTGTTCCTGCAGTAGAAGTATAGTAAAATACAGCTCGTTGATTTGTTGTCTCACTTGATTGACACTCAATTTGATTTCTTGATGTTCAATTTCTCCTGATAGCTTTTCAATGGCTTTAGAAACGGATGTCATGCCGCCATCCCAAATGGTTTGTGTGATTTCAGCATAGGCTTTATACTGATCTTTGGATATTTCCGGAGTCTCAAATTGAAACATGGGATTATCAATGTTTAATTGAGTTACTTCAGATTGCCAGGTAGCTTGTGCTCCTAATCGAAGCTTTGGTAAATAATTTGTTTTGAGTAATTGATGCTGAATTTCTACTGCATCTGAAATGAGCTGTAGATTTTGCATTTCAGGATAGTTACGTTCTAGGCGGTGGTAACAACTGTCAATGCTGATGAGTTCCTGTCCTTTAAGGGAAATAAACATCAAACTCAATATGCATATGATAAGTCCTTTTTTCATTGTGTTACGCTTTAATGGATTGAATAACAAAATCTGCAAGTCCATCTTTCCTGGCTTCCATCATGTCATAAAATGTAGATTCATTTATGCCAATAAATCTGGTAATTAGTGGTTTCGCTGCATAGGGGAAAATGCTCAAACTTAAGATGTTGATGAAAACTTCCATCGGCTGTATGGACTGACGGATTATGCCCGCTTGCTTTTCCTTTTCAATGTGTTGCAGAAATATACTTCTGATTTTTTCCAGACGGTTTGTGTCAAACATGTCCACTACAATATTGGGGTCACGTTGCAACTCATTTAGAATAAATACAGGTAAATGTCGATATGTAATGAGAACTTTTTGATGTTCTTTGAAAAAGATGCGGATAGTTTCAAAAACAGACATGTTTTCTTCAAAGACAGAAACGAGTCCGTCCATTAGCTGCTGAAAGACTTTGTTGAATACCGCACGAAATAGTTTGTCTTTTGAGCGATAATAATAATGTAGGAGGGCTTTGTTCAGACCTGCCTTGTCTGCAATTTCTTGCATGCGAGCTCCATCAAATCCCTTTTCAATAAAGATTTCTGAAGCTGCTTTTAGAATAGTTTCCTCCGAATTTTCCAGATGTTTATTTGTTTTAACCATAAGGTTTGACTATTAAGTTTAACTAATTGGTCAAAGATAAATAAGATAAATGAGAAATGCAAAAAAATTAAAGCAGAATATTGATAAATTGTAACGTTTTAGTTAAAAAATTGTGTACATTGCCGATGTATTATGTACATTAATCTTGTAAGTTTACAAATTGTATTGAAAAATAATTCGCACTTTTGTACTGAGAAAAGATGAATAAATTGAGGAAATTAACTAAGTTTTTGCAGATGAGAAATTTTCACTCTTCTTTAATTATTGTTCTGATAATGAGTGTTGTGTCAACAGCTGTTGCACAAGAATATCGGATTTTTGGAACGGTAACAGATACTGAGTTGAATACACCTTTATTTGGTACAAATGTTATGTTAGATAATGGCTCTGGCGCAGCGACAGGTTTTGATGGTGAGTATTCTATGGATGTTCCTGCCGGGAATTATGAAATGACATTTTCTTTTGTTGGATATCAGTCAATTACTAAGCAAGTAAATGTTGTTGATGAAAATATACGCGTAAACGCGAGTTTGACTCCTGTTGTTTTGGACGAGGTAACTGTCGTTGCAGATATCGCTAAATTCCGTGAAACTCCTGTGGCTTTTTCATCTATCAAACCACAAAAAATTGAAGAAGAGTTAGGTCAACAAGATTTACCTATGCTACTTAATACGACTCCAGGAGCTTATGCGACTCAGCAAGGTGGTGGAGATGGTGATGCTCGAATTACTATCCGTGGTTTTTCACAACGTAATATCGCCATTATGATCGATGGAGTGCCTGTAAACGATATGGAGAACGGCTGGGTGTATTGGTCAAATTGGTTTGGTTTGGATAATGTAACTAGAAACGTACAGATTCAGAGAGGTTTATCAGCCTCAAAATTGGCACTTCCATCAGTTGGAGGTACGATGAATATCATTACCAAAGGAATTGATAATCGCCAATCTGCCTCTGTTCGACAAGAAATTGGTTCTGATATGTACCTCAGAACATCACTTATGTATAACTCAGGGAAACTTGGAAACGGTTGGGGTTTTACAACTGCTGCTTCATATAAACAACGCGATGGCTGGGTAGATCAAACCTGGTCTAGAGCAGGTTTCTATTATTTTAAAGTGCAAAAAAGAGTAGGAAAGCACCTCATCTCTCTTGATGCAATGGGTGCGCCACAGGAACATGCTCAACGTAAGTATAAACGAGAAATTGACCGGTATAACTCAGAATATGCTGAAAGCCTAGGAATGAATACAGATTATTATGTAACCGATATCGGTGATACGGTGCCTCGTGAAGGCATGAATAATGGCTTGAGATATAATCCTTTCTGGGGAAATCTTCAACGCTGGACAATTGATGGTAATGGTGATACTGTGCAAGGGAAAAATGAAATGCTTTCTGAAAAAGTGAATTACTATCACAAACCAATGTTCACTCTTCGTGACTTTTGGATTGTCAATGACAAGTTATATATATCAAATATTGCGTACCTATCCATTGGTAAAGGGGGCGGTACTGGGCTGGATTCTCAGTCTGGTGTTGCTTTTGATGAAGATGGACAAATGGATTTTCAACGTATTTACGATATGAATCGTGTAACTCGTTGGGGCGATTTTCTTGATGGATTTCCTGATGGATATCAAGCAAATAATTATTTGAGAGCATCTAAAAATGAACATTTTTGGTATGGGTTATTATCAACAGTGAATTACACCATTTCTGAAAAACTTGAAATCTCTACCGGTATAGATTTGAGATCTTATCGTGGGGCTCATTATAATCAAATTGAAGATTTGCTCGGTGGTGATTATGCAATTGAAACAACCGATAGAACCAATACCTCAAAGTTTTTATCTGAAGGTGATGTTGTTGGTTATCATAACGATGGACTTGTAAATTGGGGTGGCGTTTTTTCACAATTAAAATACAACACCGGACGCTCAACTATGTTTGTTAATCTTACAGGTTCATACTCTGGTTATAAACGTATCGATTACTTCAAAAGGAAGGACCTTGTTTTTGACGACACGATTATGCGTCAGGCCGTTGGATATTCATTTGATGGTTTGGCTGATGCGATAGGTGCCCCTGATACACTTGTTTATAATGGAGAAGCTTATACAATGAATTCTGATAATGCTCGTTATGCTGAAACTGATTGGTATTGGTTACCTGGTTTTACAGCAAAAGCTGGATATAACTTTAATATTAATGAGCACCTCAATGCGTTTACAAATTTGGGGTATATGAGTAATGCGCCACGTTTTAATAACATTTATGATTACGACAATAACCTTTATGAGTCAATTGAAAATGAAGGAGTGAAAGCTGCTGAACTTGGCGTTGCATATCTGAGTCCTTCTTTTTCGGCTAAATTGAATGGATATTATACTGTCTGGGAGAATAAACCATCATCCGGATTCTCATATGAATATCGTGATCCAATCACTGATTTAGTGCAAATCTATTACGTAAATATTAATGGGATGGATGCTATTCACCAAGGTGTTGAATTTGATTTTGTTTATAAATTTTCTGATAAACTCGAACTGCAAGGTTTAGCTTCATTCGGAGATTGGCGTTGGGCTTCTGAAGACTCTGTGGATGTGTACGATAAAGACCAACAATATGTAGAAACTATTTATTATAATGCAGAAGACATTATGGTGGGTGATGCTGCACAAACACAATTTGCAGGAAGCTTAAGGTTTGAACCTATAAAAAATATGTATCTTAAAGCGACATACCGCTATTTTATGAGACATTTTGCTGATTTTAATCCACTAGATCTTGACCCTATAAAGAAACCAGCAAATTTTGATGAAGATGGTATGCCTAGACAATCATGGGAATTGCCTAATTTTGGACTGCTTGACTTTCATGCGGGTTACGGACGTAAAGTTGGAAAAATGTATGTGAAATTTAGTCTTGGAGTTCTTAATGCATTGGATGGAATATATATTTCTGATGCGACAAATAATGACACATATAATAAATATTATTATGACGATTTTGATGCCAAATCAGCATCTGTCTTTTTTGGCATGGGAAGACGATATAATGCATCTTTGAAAGTAACTTTTTGATAACTAAAATATAATGAAAATGAAAACAATTTTACTTAGTATGGCTATGTTATTCGCTCTTAGCCTGAGCGCGCAGACTCCTGCAACTATTTACGAAATTCAAGGACAAGTTAATGCTTCTCCATATGAAAATGAACTTGTAATTACATCTGGACAAGTTACATCATTAATTAGAGACTACGGGTTTTTCCTCCAAGATGGAGATGGACCATGGACTGGTGTTTATGTTTATTATAATGATGCTGACTTTAATGCAGGTCTAAATCTTGGTGATGAAATTGAAATCGTAGGTAAAGTTTCTGAGTATTACGAAAAAACTGAAATTACAGATGTTGTTAATGCAACTGTAGTTTCTACAGGAAGTGCTGTTCCAACTCCTATTAGTTTGTCAACTGTTAACGTGTCAGAAGAACAATATGAAGGTGTTTTAGTAAGCGTTTCAAATGCTGTTGTTACTGATACTACTTTAGGTTATGGTGAAATTCTTGTTGACGATGGCTCAGGTGCTTGCCGTGTTGATGATAAATTGTACAGCTATTGGAACGATATGACTCCTTATCCTGATTCAACTTATCAATTGACCGGTATTGTTGATTATTCTTACGACACATACAAAATTCTCCCTCGTGATGCTGATGATTTTGTAAAAGGTTTTGCAAGTATTGCAAACAATAACATCTCAGGTTTGGACGTATATCCTAACCCAGTGAGCAATGGAAATGTATATTTGAATGCTGATAGTCGTTTGAAATCAGTGACTATATTCAACATGATTGGACAAGCTGTTTATTCTGAGGCAGAATTGAATTCTACTCAAGTTTCTATGAATCTTAATATGCTTAACAATGGCGTTTACATTCTTCGCATTAAAACTGTGAAAGGTGAAACTGCTACTCGCAGAATTATGATTGACTAGCTCAATCGTCAAAATATTGAAAAGCAGGAATGAAAAAGTTCCTGCTTTTTTTTTGGGGTTAATTGTGATGTTTTTCAGGATATCTCATTTTTTCTTAAAAACAAACCTCCCAAACCTGTATCATTCATGTTTTTAATTTAGGTCAGATGTGAGTCGCCGTAAGCCGATGATATAGTGTTCTATTTCAAGGCTTTTGCAACGAAACAGATGATCTGAAGTAAATGTATAAATAATGTAGGCCAAATGTTTCCTATGTAACAGAATTAGATATTCGAATGCTTTAATATTGCAGTAATAATAAAAATATAGTGTTAATATTTAAAATTGAATAATTATGAGTATGTTTTGTTATCAATGTCAAGAAACAGCCAAAAACACTGGTTGTACAATTGCAGGTGTCTGCGGAAAATCAGAAGAACTTGCAAATATGCAAGATTTGTTGATTTTTGTTTTAAAGGGGATTTCTATTTATGGGACAAAAGCACGTGAATTTGGAATCGAAAATAAAAAAGCGAATAAATTTGTTTTTGATGGTTTATTTATGACTATCACAAATGCAAACTTTGATGATGACCGATTTATTGAAGCTGTGCGGGAAGGTCTGGTAATTCGTGAAGAGCTGAAAGATGCCTTTGTTAAAGCCGGTGGAACCATTCCGTCAGACATTCACGAGTCGGCCACATGGACAGCTGATACCGTAGAAGAATTTGAAGCCAAAAACGGTTCAATCGGCGTATTGGCTACTGAAAACGAAGATGCCAGGAGTTTGCGCGAACTAACAATCTATGGATTAAAAGGATTAGCTGCTTATACTGAACATGCTTATAACCTGAAACACGAAAATAATGAACTTTATGCTTTTATGCAAAAAGCATTGGCCGCCACAACCGACGATGGTCTTAGTGTTGACGAATTGGTTGCACTTGTTTTGGAGACAGGAAAATATGGCGTTGACGGAATGGCACTGCTTGATAAAGCAAACACAGCAACTTATGGAAATCCGGAAATCACAAAAGTAAATATCGGCGTTAGCGATAAACCAGGTATCCTTATCAGTGGTCATGATTTAAGAGATATGGAAGACTTGCTAATCCAAACTGAAGGTACGGGTGTTGATGTTTATACCCATAGTGAAATGTTGCCTGCTAATTATTATCCTGCTTTCAAAAAATATGCGCATTTTATTGGTAATTATGGAAATGCATGGTGGCAGCAAAAAGAAGAATTTGAAACATTTAACGGTCCAATTCTTTTCACAACAAACTGTATTGTTCCTCCCAAAAAAGATGCTAAATACGCAGATAAAGTATTTACAACCGGATCATCAGGTTTTCCTGGCTCAAAACATATTCCGGATAGAAAAGAAGATGGAAGAAAAGATTTCTCTGAAATTATTGAATTAGCAAAAACGTGTCAGGCACCTGTAGAAATTGAAAAAGGTGAGATAGTTGGTGGATTTGCACATAATCAGGTTATACAATTAGCTGACAAAATTGTTGATGCTGTAAAAATAGGGGCAATTAAAAAATTCTTTGTCATGGCAGGTTGTGATGGTCGTCATAAAACAAGAAACTATTATACTGAATTTGCTGAAAAACTTCCCAAGGAAACTGTTATTCTAACTGCTGGTTGTGCAAAATTCCGTTATAACAAATTAAATCTTGGAGATATAGGAGGCATTCCACGTGTACTTGATGCAGGACAATGTAATGATAGTTATTCGCTTGTGGTTATCGCATTGAAATTAAAAGAAGTATTTGAATTAAATGATATCAACGAATTGCCGATTGAATTTAATATTGCATGGTACGAGCAAAAAGCAGTTATTGTATTGCTTGCATTGCTTTCACTCGGCGTTAAAGATATTCATTTAGGTCCAACATTACCGGCGTTCTTATCGCCAAATGTGGCTAATGTTTTAGTCGAAAACTTTGGAATTGCTCCAATCGGAGAAGTTGAAAGTGACATTGAAATGTTCATGAACGCGTAACAGGTGTTAGGGGCGTTTTCCCCTTCCTTCGTCAGGGACTGATATGACATTTTATGTATATTTTGAAGAGAAAAGGGCGATGACAAAGCTAGAATGAACAAATGAGTCATCGTCCTTTCCCAATATAATAGATTTTTGGTCATTTCGATGTAGGAACGACTGAAACCTCAAACCCTTGTCTCCACCAGCAGTCGGACAGGCAGCCTCCCGGCGGATCAAATTCCCTGAGTGTCATTATTCAGTAGTTTACGAACTGAAAAATGCAACACGAAGCAATCCCGACGCATGTCGGGGCCCCCAACCTCAAGACAACTGACTTAGACGGATTTAGGATGAACCCTATATGGATGATATCAGGAAAATAATTCTCAGCAAATGAGATTTATTATGCTTATATATAATGATTTACATTATCAGATATTATATTTTTTAGTGATACTATTTGTTTTGGTATCAGTCTTAAATCCTATTGTTTTTTTTTGTGGGATTATGTAAACTAAGCTTTTACCTTTTTAAGGTCAGTTGTTCTGAAATTATTTTTCTTTCCACTTTAAACCTTTTCCAATTTGTCACATCAAAAAGACAAACAAACTAAAATGTAATATTATGAAAACAAAAACATTATTAACACAGGTTTTTATCGCCGTTCTATTTTTAAGCACGATTCAGGTTCAGGGACAAGGCCGTAATTTCGACGGACAAAGACAAAGAAATTCAAACGCTGAATATCGAGGTCAAGATTGTCGAATTCCTGATTTAAGCGATGAACAAGAAGCGCAAATTACTGAACTTCGTAATGCACATTACGCTGAAGTAAAAAATTCAAAGGCCGATTTGGCAATTCTGCGGGCGGAAAAGCAGAGATTGATAATTGCTGACAGTCCTGATGCAAATGCAATTAATGCCAAAATTGATGCAATGAGTGAAATTCAAAGCGAAATGCAGAAAAATCGTGTAGCACATCGTCTCGCGGTAAGAAACCTATTAACACCCGAACAAAAAGTCTATTTTGATATGCATCGTTCTTCTCGAAACGGAAGATACGGCATGAATAATAAGCATCAAAAAGATCGTGGAATGCACCATATGGGCGGACACGGAATGCGTGACGGCTCTTACAGATATTAGTGCTGAAAGATGACATTATTATAGTGCAGTAAGTCTTCGGATTTGCTGCACTTTTTTATTGTGTTATTTTTGTATCTTTAAGCATGCAAAACACACGACAGTTTTTGGTTTTGATTTTCCTTTTTGGGCTCGCTTTTCTTGTACAAGGGCAAGTGCTGGATGTGCAGTATGATCACCATGGAAATAAATATGTATTAAAAGAAAATCGCTTAGAAAAAATAAATGCAGAGGGAAAGCTAATTAGTGTATATGATTTGCCTCAAACGTCTTATGTCACTGGTTTTGACGTTAGTAACCCTATGCGGATTTTGGTGTTTTCTTCAGGATTTAATACAGTGCTTTTTCTTGACAATTACTTGAGTGAAATATCAGACGCTATTTTATTGGATAATTATGATTATTACAACAGCTTGCTTGCTTGCACAGCGGCTCGTGGCGGATTTTGGATTTTTGATGGCACACGTAATCAAATTGTGCATATTGACCCGCTTGGAAATCAGGATTTAAAAAGCGGAGAAATTGAAACTTCAGGGAAACCCATCTTTCTTCAGGAGTATGAACGGCAATTGTTTTTAAGTTATGATTCTGGAAATTTGCTAATATTTAATGGATATGCTGGTTTTGTTAAAACGCTTCCATTGGCTTTTTTAGGGAGGCCTGTGGTGAAGAATGATTGTGTTTATTATATAAAGGATCGAGCGCTTTTTTGTTATGATTTAAATCGTGCCGAATCAAAAGAAATAATGAGCATTCCTGTGCCTATTAAACGGTTTTCGATATATGGGGATGAATTTGTTTATCTTTTCAAAGGTAATTTAAATCGAAGCCAAATGAGATAATTACAAAATAGTATGCTTAATTGAAAAAAGCATATTATCTTAGTGTGTTCATTTTTAACATCAAAAAACTATGCATATTGCAATTGCAGGAAATATTGGCTCAGGGAAAACTACCTTAACAAGATTGTTATCTAAACATTATAAATGGGAGCCTCATTATGAGGATGTTGATGATAATCCATATCTTACTGACTTTTATGAAGATATGCAACGATGGTCTTTTAATCTTCAGATTTATTTTTTAAACTCACGGTTTACTCAGATATTGAATATCAGAAAAAGTGGGAAGAAGGTGGTCCAGGATAGAACCATTTACGAAGATGCATCCATTTTTGCGCCGAATCTACATAGTATGGGATTAATGTCAACCCGAGATTTTGATAATTATCATTCACTTTTTGAGTTAATGACACGTGTTATTGAACCACCGGATTTATTGATTTATCTTCGTGCTAGCGTTCCAACACTTGTGAATCAAATCGGGAAACGTGGCAGAAAGTACGAAAATAGTATTCGATTGGATTATCTTACTCGATTGAATGAACGCTACGAAGCTTGGGTACAAGGATATGATGCTGGGAAATTATTAGTTGTCGATGTGGATAATCTGGATTTCATGAATAAGCCAGAGGATCTTAGTCATATTATTGATCGCATTGATGCGGATATTCACGGACTGTTTTAGCCTGCATGAATATACAGGTTAATACCGATTGTGATTAATAAATGGTATAACAGGAGTCAGAAGCCAGTATTTAGGAGATTTTTGGCTATTTGATTTCATCAATCACCGAAAAAATATTTTTCCATCGATTTTCATCCATGCTTGTGCCAATCACTTCGATTACATTGCAACCCATTAGGTTAGCGATATGTCCTGATTTTTCCAGTCCCAAATTATTTGATAATCCGTAAAAGAATCCTGCTGCAAAATTATCGCCAGCACCAGTTGTGTCGATAGAATTTGCAGAACGTCCGGGAACTTTTACTTGGGTATCGCCTTGTCGGATATAGGCACCTTCAGCACCAACTTTTACAATCGCGATTTCTACCATTTCGCTGAAGGCAACTACTGCCTCTTCTGGTGATTTTCCTGGAAAAAATGCAGCGGCTTCTTCTTCATTTGCAAAAACTATATCCACATGATTTTTCACAAAATCAGTTAAAAATTCATGTTCCGCTTCTACCACATTAAAAGACGCTAAGTCGATTGCAATTTTCATGTTATGCTGATTTTTCAATTCAGCTGCACGCTCAAGTAAGGCATGATTCATAACGAGATAGCCTTCGAGATAGATGATGTCGTTATTATTCATTGCTTTTTCTGAGATGTCGTTGGGCATGAGCATTACAGCAGCACCTAGATGGGTTGCAAATGTTCTTTCACCATCTGGACTTACCAATGCCAGTGCTGTTCCTGTTGGGATATCGGATTTTGACATTAAGGTTTTCACGCCATAATCTTGCATCTCTTTTTCATAAAAGACCCCAAGATCATCTTGTCCTACCTTTCCGAGGAAACTCACATCCACCCCAAGTCTGGCAAGGCTTCTGATAGTGTTTGCTGCAGATCCACCTGAGACTTGTTGTTTTTCAAAGCGATCCGCAGATTTTAATAATTCTAGTGATTTTTCAGCATCCACAAGTTGCATGCTGCCTTTTGGTAAGTTGTTGTTGCTCAGGAATTCATCCTTGTCTAATCTTGTCATAATATCCACAAGCGCATTACCGATTCCAATAATTTTCATATTTGCTTTAATTTTTCTTGTCAAAAATTTTGGTAAAGTTAACAAAACGGTTTACATTTGCATCGCAATTGACAAAAAACCCAATGGGTTGTGATTGCGCAACGATCTTCCTCCTTAGCTCAGCTGGTTAGAGCATCTGACTGTTAATCAGAGGGTCCTTGGTTCGAGTCCAAGAGGAGGAGCTCAGAAATAATCAAAAAGCGGTTTGCAAAAGCAAGTCGCTTTTTTTAATATATTTACTTATGAATTATAGATGCTACATACTATTCAGCGAAAAACTTAATGGGTTTTATATTGGTGCTACAAGTTTAAATGCTTCA
>JAYEFQ010000149.1:0-11001 GCA_034658655.1 Bacteroidota bacterium | reverse complement strand
AAATTAAAAAATAAATATGACTGTTAATCTGAGCTCCGAAAGCTTTCGGATTTGGTTCGAGTCCAAGAGGAGGAGCTCAGAAATAGTCAAAAAGCGGTTTGCAAAAGCAAGTCGCTTTTTTTAATATGATACGGTATATGTCTCGTCCTAAAATAGCATTACACAAAAAGTAATGTTATGAAAGAAGAAAATAAGAACAAGTATGTTATGCGTACACAGAAGGATTACTCTTACGCTTTTAAATTGCAAGTAATAAGAGAAGTATAACCATTTGTTTTAGGATGAGATATTTTGTACCAACGATTCAAGTACCGACGCGTGGAAAAAAAACAAAATAAATTTCCTCAAGTTAGCACTATCCGTTTTTGTCAATAAACTTTCTTTACGCTTGCATCCAACGGACAAGTATATGCGTAGTTGCGGGATTTCAGAGCACTATCGTTTTAAATTTGCACAAATGTTTCTTTCTTACACAAAGTGTCAATTTACCACGAATGTCCGTAATTATAGCATATACAATGTATGCCTGTACTTTTTTTGTCAATGCAAAGTTGTTTTTATTTGTCTTTATTGATTTTCATGTCATCAAAATACGTAACTGCATCTGCTTTTGTCCAGAAACCGATAAACCCTGCTGATTGAAATGTGTCATCGCTTGCTTCAATTATTTTTTCTGCATTCAAGGAACAAATGATTTTATTTCCCTTCATTTCAATTGTCATGGTACACCATTCACCCTGCTTAATGTTGCTGTTCACGCTCACCAACTGCTTGCGCCTGCCGTTAACGACACGATAGAACCTGAAATTGTTTTCAAGCGGGTTGTACCGTGCAATGTAATAATTGTCTTTATCAATGTATCGCCAAATAAGACCACCTCCCTGGTCTATCTCCCCTGAAATGGCTTTTATTTTCACAGTGGCTGTAAAATCCTTGTACCCGTTTTTGTCAAAAATTAGTAAATTAAAACAACTACCTTCATTAATTGCCTGTTGTTCAACTACTTTATTGCCGTTGTCGTTTACAATGCTCCACTTTATGTTTTTTGCTTTTCCGGTAGCTGTTGAGAAAAATCCTTTTGGAAGCTTACCTTCTACCTCATTTTCAAAATTGAAAAGTGTATCGCTATCGAATTTCGCATCAGAAACTACATTTTCAATTTTATTGTTATTCGGGGTTGAATTTCTGCATGAGGCAATGCTCAGCAGGATTGCGATTGAGATTACTAATGTTTTCATACTTACTCGTTTTTAAATTTATTTTCTAAAAGTTCTTCTTTAAATTCCGATTTAAAAGTATAAGCAAAAATTAAAACAATTGCTCTTGTATCTACTTTTCGATAGTGTGTATATTCAAAATTACTGCCTGAAATTGTAGTCTCACTGCTTTGTGTATCAAATATATCTGTAACTGTTAAAGCCAATCGCCCTTGACCTTTTAAGATTTTTTGCTGAAATCCGAGGTCAATAAAATATACTTCTTTTCTTAAGCCTTGTGGTATAGCAATTGGCGATGTGTAGTTTGCAGTAATTTGAAACCTACCGTTTTTCCATACATCAAAATTATTAATAAATTTAGCATAGCCAGATAGTTGATTTTTTAAAGTATTTTGGAATTGGGCATTTTGTTCAATTCTTTGCTCGTATAATGAAGCATCTATATTTATTCTCCAAAAATCAAATGGATTATAAGTGAAAATAACTTCTACACCATAAGTTGATGAATTACCGAAATTTTCGGGTCGTGTTATACTTACTTCGCTACTATCGATAGTTGTATAAGGGAAAATGCTATTGCTTGTGAATCGGGAAAATAATGAAGTAGAAAAACTTGCATTTTTAAAAGCATGGTTGCAGGTAAATTCAATAGCATGCGAAATTTCAGGTTCAATATCGGGATTTCCTGACCAAACATTCAACGAATCGGTAATGTCAATAAAGGGACTGTAATGGCCGATTGATGGTCGATTAATTCGTTTGCTGTAAGCGAGTTTATACGAATTTCTTCTATGCGTATAATAAATCAAAGATGCCGATGGATAAAGATGAAAATAGTTGTTAGAAAAATTGTAAGATGACTGAGCATTATCGCCTGTGTTTAAAACCTGTTCGGGCCTGATGCCGAATTGGTATTTCAATTTTGGCTCTTGTTGTGTCCCTGTCCAACCTGTGTATTGCAGATAAAAAGCATGAATTTGTTCGTTAAATTTAAAAATATCGGTGTGAGATTCATCGGTTATAAAATTGTCGGCTATAAGACTGTCGGTTTGTTGGTTGAAACGACCATAATCATCATTTATAAATCTAAATGTGGATTTATAACCGGTTTCAATTATTCCTATTTCTTTTATCGGATGCAGATAGTTTATTGAGAAATTGGTCAGATTGGCATCTTCGTAAAAGTGTGTTTTTTGGAATAAAGAGTCTCCTATTAGGGAGTTTTGCTCCGTTAAATTCTGTGTTGAGATGTAGGTGTTTTCCCTGTTGTATTCAATAGCAGAGCTTGCATCAATACTAAGCACTCTGTTTTGGTTGAAATTTCTCGTATAATTAAACAAAAGTTCACCTGTATGGAAACGCCTGATTTCGTTTGAAAACCTGCTATTACGGCTTGTGAAGTCATGCGATGATGTTTCCGTGGTACTTACAATGGTTTCATCATTATCTTGTCCTTCAAATAGCCATATTCCTTCTAGTCTGAAACTGTTTTTTTTATTTGGGGTATAGCCTACATTAAACCGTGCCGTTTGGGTTTGTATGGTACGTTCGTCTTCCCGTGGCTGTGACAGAAAATATTTATCGTCAGAATCGTATTGAGTACGCTGTCTGTTTACCGTGCGTGTTCTGGTAGTAAACCAATTGTCGTAAGCCAGACCTAAATTCCATTTAGGTGTATTATGGTTAATAAGGAAAGAACCGTTTATGCGATAGCGTGCTCCAAAACCGCCTCCCAAAGCTGACGCTCCGGTTGTGCCAAGATTTTCATTGCCTTTTTTAAGAATAATGTTTATAATTCCGCTTTCGGCATCGGCATCGTATTTTGCAGACGGGTTTGTAATAATTTCGATGCGTTCGATGGAGCTTGCAGGGATTTGATTTAAATTTGTTACTCTGTCCACTCCGCCAATACCGGAAACCCTGCCGTTTATCATTATTAAGGGGGGTTTTCCCCTCATGCTTAGATTTCCTTCCATATCTACCTGAACCCCAGGCATATTCTTCATTAAGTCGGCTGCTGTACCGCCAATTTGTGTCAAATTTTCCAATGCGTTTACCACAATTCCTTCTTCGGTTTTCTGAATTAGGTTGCGAAAAGCGGTTATCTCAACTGAGTTCAATGCGATTGCATCCTGTCTCAATGTTATTGTTCCTATATCTATATTTTTAGTTGCATCGTTTAGTAATACAGTTTGTTGATAATTTACGAATCCGATAAACTGAAAATGAATATGATAGTTACCAAAAGGAACATTTGTCAAAATAAAATCACCAGTATTGTTTGTAATAGTAGCGTTGACAATAGTTGTAGAGTCGTTAACAGAAGTAAGAAAAACATTAACAAATTCGATAGGGTTATTCTCGCTGTCAAGTACTATCGCCTCAATTCTTCCTGATTTTTGTGCGTAGGCTGATAAATTAATTATTAGTATAAATAAATAAAAAACACGTTTCATTTTAATATTTTGGATTTATTGTTTATATATATTGTTTTTTTAAGCAAGCCACATAACTCGTTTATATATACATCTCCACTTACAAACGATTAATAATCAATCATTACTATCCGCGTGCTAAGCATTCGTAATTGAGGGTAAATATTTATAAATGAGTTAGCTTGTTTACTTTCGAAAGATAGCTCAAATTATGCAAAACGCGGGCGGTTTTACGATAATTTTAAACATTTTTTGTTTCAAGCTGTTGCTTATAGGAACTAAGTATAGTTATCATGTCAAAAATTGTCGTATTGGGCGCAGGAATATCAGGCCATACTGCAGCCATGCATTTGCGCAGGAAATTGTCGAAAAAGCATGAAGTACATGTAATCTCACCAAACTCAAATTACCAATGGATACCATCTAACATCTGGGTGGGCATAGGCAGAATGAAAGCCAAACAAGTTACGTTTCCATTGGAACCTGTTTACAAACGCAATGGGATAATTTACCATCAGGCACTTGCTACAGAAATACATCCGGAAGGCCATCATGAGAATAACAAGCCTTTTGTTATAATGAAGTCTGTTGAAAAAGCCGTTGCTGAAGAAAAAGTTCAGGAATATGATTATCTTGTTAATGCTACGGGACCGAAACTCAATTTTCAGGCAACCGAAGGACTGGGCCCGAAATCAGGGAATACGGTTTCTGTGTGCACCTACAGCCATGCAGCAGAGGCTTGGAAAAAGCTTGAGGTAGCCCTAAAACGCATGGAAAGCGGGGTGAAGCAGCGTTTTGTAATTGGTACCGGAAATCCAAAAGCCACTTGTCAGGGTGCCGCATTTGAATACATTCTCAATGTTGCTTTTGAAATCAATAAACGCAAACTCAATCACCTTGCAGAAATAACGTACATTACAAACGAATATGAGTTAGGCGATTTTGGTATGGGTGGTGCATTTATCAAACGAAATGGATATATTACTTCCACAAAGGTTTTTGCAGAAAGTATCCTGAACGAATACGGTATTCGCTGGATAAAACGTGTCGGTGTTCAAAAAGTGGAAAACAACCTGATACATTATGAAAATTTGGACGGGGAACAGCACAAAATACCTTATGATTTTGCGATGCTCATACCTGGATTTTCCGGTGTCGGAATCAAATCATTTGATAAAAAAGGAAATGATATTACAAACAAATTGTTTGCAGCCAACGGTTTCATGAAAGTTGATGTAGATTATACACCTAAGGCATATGAAAAATGGCAGGCTGCAAACTGGCCATCAACCTATCAAAATCAGGATTATCAAAATATTTTTGCTCCCGGGATAGCCTTTGCCCCTCCCCATGGCATATCCAAGCCCATGAAAAGCAAAAACGGTACGGATATTTTTCCTACAGCACCTCGCACGGGTATGCCCAGCGGTGTTATGGGAAAAGTCGTTGCGCAAAACATTATTGATTCAGTAAAAGAAGGAAAGATGATAATAAAACATAAAGCTAGCATGGCCCGTATGGGTGCTGCCTGTGTGATTTCGTCCGGTTACGGATTGCGAAAAGGAAGTGCTGCCACTATGACGATATTTCCCATCGTTCCCGACTTTGAGAAATACCCTCAATGGGGACGCAACATTACCTATACAGTAGGTGAACCAGGAACAGCAGGACACTGGATAAAACTGCTTCTCCATTTTATGTTTATTTACAAGGCCAAAGGCAAATTCGGCTGGTTTTTGATACCTGAATAAAAACAAATAAAAAACAAAAGATGATTGGAATATGCTAAAACGAGATAAAGACATAGTAAGAGGTTATAAAGATGAATCCTATCCTCCGTTGCCAACCAAACGAGTGCTCTTTTGGAGACGATTTTTTCCATGGCAGGTCATTCGATTTTTTGTGTTGAATTTGAAAATCATGCGCATTATTGTAGGAGGTCATTCTTAATATATAGCAGGGTGTCAAACCCCTCCACCACAACGTAGAAGTCTGTCATTCCGAATCGATAGTCAGCGGTGAGTAATCTCAGTATCATCATCTTGCCTACATCAAAACCAACAAATCTGTCTTAAGGTGCATAGCTCCGGCAAAAAGATTTAGTTCAACCAGCCTGGCCCGGCTACATTCCGGGAGGCATACTCGTTGGGTTTCCGAAATATCGGAACACCTCTCATATTCCTATATATTACCAAATATTTTTATTCTATTATCACTCGTTCATAAACAATATCATTAACAGTAATTACTTTTATTATATATAAACCTTTTGATAAATGATTTAAAACAAAATCTATTTTGTCAGCATTTACTCTTTTAACTTCAATTACTTGTCCATCGCAATTCAATAATTCGACTGAAATAAGATGTTTTAAAATAAACTGTATTAGACCAATCAGAGGTATCAATATTGCTTTTTGCACAGGCTCTCCAATAATATCTTGTGCCATATAATAAATCAGATATTTCGATATAAGAATTATTTGTAGCAGTTGTTCCTTCTTGTAATAAACTTGAACTTAGTACATGACAAAAATACGAAAAAAATAACATTTAATAAGCTGACTGTTAGCAAATTGCAGTGTTTTTGCTGATAACAATCAGTCCAAAAATTAGAATAAGACCTTGATGTTTTTGATCTTAAAAACAAACATCATAAAACGCTAATATACCCAATGAAATGGGAAAATTAAAATTGATATTGTGATGAAAGCAGCCTTTTCCAAGGTGATTATATTGCATTGATACCAGCGTAATATACCCATGTAGTGAAAATATTTACCGGAAAACGGCATTTTTTACCGATTTCTCATAAAAAAGAAAATAATTTTCTTAATTTTGAGTGTAGATAGATAATATCAAAACCGAATACAATTTGAGAAGCCTACGCACATTGCACACATACCGAAGAAAAATCGGCAAGAGTGCAATATTATCTACTCACAAAAAAAGAATGCATATTATGTCTAAACACGGAACAATACGAAGATACACTCTTGAAATAGAAAAAATTAGACGAGGACAATTTCCATCGTTCCAAGAAATTAAAAATTACCTTTTTGAACACGGTTTTGAAATTGGAGACAGAACAATACAGCGCGATATTGAGCAAATCAGATTTGAATTTGGTGTTGAAATTAAATATAATAGAGATAAAAACGGCTATTTTATTGACTATGAGAACAGCATAAATATTGAATCGTTTTTTAGGTTTTTAGAAATAGTAAACACGGCAGAATTATTTACAGAAAGCCTAAATGAAAGCAAGGACGCTCTTAAGCATATCACTTTTGACTCAGGTGGTGGTTTAAAAGGAATTGAAAACCTAAACCCATTATTAAAAGCAATAAAAGACAATCGGAAAATCTCTTTCACCCATTTCAATTTTCACACAAAGAAATCAAGAAAGTACAGGCTGAAACCGTACTTGTTAAAGGAATATCAAAACAGATGGTATGTTGTAGGTTTAATTGGAAATCTGAAAGAATTTCGGACTTTTGGGATAGACAGGATTGAAAATTTAGAAGTAAAAACAGAAACATTTAAAGTTGACAATAAACTTAATCCGATTGAAATGTTTGAAAAAATAATCGGCTTAGTTTATTCAGTGAGCATTGCACAAACCATTGTATTATCATTTACGCCCACACAAGGGGAATACATTAAAACCCTTCCCTTACACACATCGCAAGAGATTTTAATTGATAATGAAACCGAATTTCGCATTTCTCTTTATATCATTCCAAACTATGAATTAAATCAAAAAATTTTGATGTATGGAGACACAGTAAAAGTTATTGAACCAAAATGGTTAGCTGATGAAATAAAAGAGAATTTGAAAAGAGCTTTGAAAAAATATTAGTGGTACGACTTATTTTGACGTAGATATTTAATTCAATTTTTAATATTAACCAATAAAAAATTAAATACTTATATTTTTGAGAATAAACAAACTAAATAAATTACTAATTATGACTACCTTCACCGCAATAGACTTCGAAACCGCAAAAGGCAACAGGAATTCAGCCTGTGCCGTTGGCATAATTACCGTTGAAAACGGAAAAATAATTGAAGAATACAATGTGCTTATTCAGCCACCTGAGAATGACTATTTTTGGAAAAACATTGAAATTCATGGAATTAGTCCAAAAGACACGGCTAATGAACCAAATTTCAAAGAAATTTATCCCGAAATTAAAAAACGTTTACAAGGTAAAACTCTTGTCGCTCATAATGAATCATTTGACCGAAGTGTATTACAAAAAACTATGGCACATTACGGCTTAAATTATTCGGAGTTATATATTGCCGAACGTTGGGAATGTACATATAGAATACACGGTGCAGCTTTAAATGTTTGTTGTAAAATACATAATATTGAATTAAATCATCACGATGCACTTTCTGATGCTCGTGCCTGTGCAGAGCTTTATTTAAAACGATAATTTCACCTCGACACACTTTGGCGTAGCCAATCTATATCTTTGTACAAAAGGATATGAGATATGGAAAAAAATATCAAGTTAAAAGTTTTAAAAAGCATCGGTAAAATATACGAAGATGCAAAAGAATGTAAACTCGAAAAATCTTTTTTTACAAAAATTGATGTAGAGTTATCATTTCTTTCAGAGTATTTTAGAACAACAAAAAGCCAATCGTTTTTTATGGCACTGGTTTTTGCATTAAACTATAAAGGAGACACAGTTGATTTAAACGACCTGATAGAATATTTCAATTGTAATCCCATGAAAATTCTTGAATATAGCGATGATTTTAGTTTTTTACATTCATCAGGGATTTTCGAAAAACAAAAATCAAGGCATAGAATAAAAGTGGCGGGTACAAATGACCAATTTACAATAAACGAAAAAATATCAGAAGCTATTCTGCAAAATAAACCCATGCCTGAAATTAAACAAGAAAAGATTGAGGATATTATAGGTTTACTTGAAAAGCTATATAATATTGGAGAACAAAGAGATGATGATGAAATATCAACGTACAAATTATTTAAACAAACAAAAGAGATTATTTCTGCAAATCTACATTTTCCATTAATGAAGAAAGTTGACCAGTTAAATTACGACATTGAAGATGTTTACCTATATCTTTATTTGATTTGGAAAACTTTATCAGGAAAAGAATTTACTGATATTGGTAGAGCATTGGAAGTAATTTACGATAACCCATCAAAACGTTTAAAATATATGCAAAGAATCATATCTAAAGATAATGCTTTGATTAAAAATAATTTGATTGAAATTATTGGAGCCAAATTTTTTAATGATACGCTAATAAAACTAACAGACAATTCATATAATATTTTAAATGAGTGTGATATAAAGCTTTTTATAAACAAAAAGAAAAATGAAAACGTTTTGTCGCCAGATGAAATTCCTTTTCGTGAATTAATTTTCAGTGAATCAGAGATGAAACAACTTTTTTTACTGAAAGATTTGTTAGATGATGTTAAATTAAGAGAAACTCAAAAACGATTAACAGAAAAAAACTTACCCAAAGGTGTAACAGCTTTGTTACATGGCGTACCAGGAACAGGTAAAACAGAAATTGTTAAGCAAATTGCAAAAGAAACAAACAGAGAATTGATGAAAGTTGAAATTAGCCAGTCAAAATCTATGTGGTTTGGCGAAAGCGAGAAAGTGATAAAGCGAATATTTACTGACTATAAATCTTTTGCTAAAGATTGCGAACGTATGCCTATATTGCTTTTTAACGAAGCAGATGCAATTATATCCAAAAGGAGAGAACTCGGTAATTCAAGCGTTTCTCAGACTGAAAATGCAATACAAAACATTCTTCTTGAAGAGTTAGAAAACTTTGAGGGTATTCTAATTGCAACCACAAACCTTGCAAATAATCTTGATTCTGCTTTTGAAAGGCGTTTTTTATTTAAAATCCAATTTCAAAAACCAAATACTACCATGAGAGCTAAAATTTGGAAATCAAAATTACCATTCTTAGAAATTAAAGATTGTACTTTATTAGCAGATAAGTTTGATTTTTCAGGCGGACAGATTGATAACATCCTTCGAAAAAATGAAATACATGAGATAATTCATGGAGAAAAAGTTAATCTTGAAAATTTAATGGTTTTTTGTTCAGAAGAAATTTTAGGCAACAACAATACAAAAATAGGTTTCAAAAATTAAAAACAGATGATTACAAATTTTACTATTATCATTAAACAAGGGAGGAAATTAGCGACCCCACACAGCCAAACACACGCCCGTTCCGCAGGCAGTTTGCCAAGTCGCTCAAAAAACCCATTAGCAAAGCTAAACTTGTCAAAGAGCTTACCTGTCTGCCGAACAGGCAAACTGACAAAAAAAACAGACACTACGACATAGATTGACTGACTTGAATATTATTTTTGAAAATTATAAAGTAAGCCGAAAACTTTTTAGAGTAGGCAAAATTGTAAATTAAATATTATGATAGGTGATCGAATTATTGAGGTTAAGAAATTTAAATTATTTTATGATGGTTTATTTTATGCTGAATTTGAATATTTTAAAGAAAAATACAAAATTAAACTTTATTTAACACCTGCAATGCTTTTTAAAATACTTCAAAATGAAGGATTAGAGAAAATAGATTCAATTCAATCATTAGATTTCTATAATGAAGGTGTTGATTTTTTTAAAACTACTCTCTTATTTGAGGTATTCAACAGTGAAAAGGGTAGAATTAGTTTTTTAACTTCTGAAGAAGCAGAACTTTATCAAGATTCTGGCTATTATTTAACTCGCTGTGTAATTAAAGGTAATGAATAGTTTTACTGCAATAGATTTTGAAACCGCACAAAATTTATTAAATCAGCGTATTCTTTTTCCAATCGTTTCATTTTTGCATTTCGAATGTTTTCAAGTAAAGCCTTATCGCTCATGAATGATATATCATGCACTAAGCCCGTATATTAATTTAGTGAGTGATATATCATACACTACATCTTTGAATTTAAACTTTGATTTATCAAAAACCTGTCCTAATGCTTACAATTTTGATTAATAAATGGGATAAAACAAGTCCTTGTGTATGCAAACAATATGCAAATTAAAAAAGCGAGCACCACACTCGGTACTCGCTCTCAAAACAATCCTGTGGGCCCACATGGACTTGAACCATGGACCACCTGATTATGAGTCAGGTGCTCTAACCAACTGAGCTATAGGCCCGGTCAAGGGTTCTGAAAACACCTTGATTTCAGATTGCAATATTAACACTTTTTTTCATGTTATGCAAACCCCATACATAAAATAAAAAAAAGAAAAAGCGCATCAGAAAATCTCCAATGCGCTTTATCTATCATAAATTGAGGCGTTTAATCA
>JAYEFQ010000148.1:0-31046 GCA_034658655.1 Bacteroidota bacterium | reverse complement strand
AGAAATTATGCTTGCATTTCATTTCGATTACGTGTTTCATTACGCTGCAGTTGTTGGCGTGAAACGAACTCAAGATCATCCAGTTAATGTATTGCATGATATTCATGGAATTGATAATATCTTATCCATATCTAAAAATATTGGCGTAAAAAGGGTTTTCTTTGCTTCTTCTTCAGAAGTTTATGGTGAACCGGTGGAAATTCCTCAAAATGTTGAGACAACGCCGCTTAATTCAAGATTACCATATGCAATCGTAAAAAATCTAGGAGAAGCGTATTTGCGTTCGTATGAAAAAGAATATGGCTTAGAATTTACCATTTTTCGCTTTTTTAATACGTATGGTACTAAACAAAGCCGTGATTTTGTAATTAGTAAATTCATTACCATGGCTTTAAATAATGAAGATATTACAATTTACGGAGATGGTTCCCAGACTCGTACTTTTTGTTTTATTGATGATAATATTGAGGCATGTGTGAAAATTGCATATGATGATTTGTTGGTTAATGATGTGGTTAATATTGGACAATCTAATGAGGCAAGTATAAAAGAGATTGCAGAAACAATTATCAGGTTAACGAATTCAAAATCTAAAATAGTGTATTTGCCGCCATTACAGGATGGTGATATGAAACGTAGATGCCCGGATAACTCAATAATGAAAAAAATAATAAACAGACCTTTAATAAGCCTCGAAGATGGAATTAACAAAATTCTTAATGAAGGTTTGTTTGAACTCAATAACGACTAAGCATGTACAATAGAACGGAATTACAAGAAGCATTTAATCGCTTTTTGAAATCACAGCAAATTGTTGAAAACCCTGCACAATTATATAAGCCAGTAGAGTATTCGCTCAATAGCGGAGGAAAACGCATTCGACCGGTTTTATTATTAATGGCTTATCAGCTTTATCATGAAAATATTGATGATGCAATGAATCCTGCACTTGGTTTGGAGATTTTTCATAATTTCACCTTGATGCATGACGATATTATGGATAAATCTGTAATGCGGAGAGGGCAACCAACAGTGCATTCAAAATGGAATGATAATGTGGCAATTCTTTCTGGTGATGTTATGAGCATAATGGCTTCACAATATGTGCTTAAAGCCAAACAAAATCATCAACAATTGCTTGAGCGATATAATCAAGCTGCTATTGATGTCTGTAAAGGACAACAATATGATATGGATTTTGAACAGTTAAAAACGATTTCAGAAGATGAATACCTGAAAATGATTTCGCTTAAAACAGGTGCTTTGCTCGCTGTTGCAATGGAAATGGGTGGTATTGTTGCTGATGCACCAAAAGAAGATATCAGAAAATTGTACGATTTTGGAATGAAAATGGGAATTGGATTTCAGTTACAAGACGATTGGTTGGATTGCTTTGGTGATGAATCAAAGCTTGGAAAAGTGATAGGTGAAGATATTTTAAGCGAGAAAAAAACATTTCTCTTCATTAAAGCGTATGAGCTTGCTGATGAAGTTCAACAAAATGCACTCGATCATGCGCTTAAGACACATGATTTGCCGGCCGAAGATAAAATTCAATTCGTTTTGGATATATATAAACAACTTGAATTAGATGAATTGACAAAGCAAAAATCAGATGCGTATTTTGAGGATGCGCTGATTGCTCTAAAATCAATTCAGGTAGATGAAGTACGAAAAGAGGAGTTATATAAGTTCTTAAATTATTTAAAAGCTCGGTCTTTTTAATGAAAATTGATTTTACCATTTTTAAAACATAGAAAGATAGGTGAAATCAGATTTTTTCTTAAATTTGTGCAACGACATGTTTTAAAATTTTAGAAAATGGCAAATTACACTGGTGAAATTTTGCAGGTTATTGGTCCTATTGTTGATGTAATATTTGATAATGAGGATGTTGAACTCCCAAAGATTTATGATGCGTTAAAAATTGAACGCGAAAATGGTGAAGTACTAATTGTTGAATGTCAACAGCATGTTGGTGAGCGTACTGTGCGTGCTATTGCAATGGATTCAACCGATGGCTTGTATAGGGGGATGAAAGTTGTTGCAACAAACAATATGATAAAAATGCCCGTTGGTGTACAAGTGAAAGGCCGCTTGATGAATGTTATTGGAAATAGTATTGACGGACTAAAAGATCTTGATAATAGTAAAGGCTATTCAATTCATCGCGATGCACCTAAATATGAAGAGCTTTCCACTGCAACAGAGGTGTTTTTTACTGGAATTAAAGTTATTGATTTGATTGAGCCTTATGCAAAAGGTGGTAAAATTGGATTGTTCGGTGGGGCAGGAGTTGGAAAAACTGTTCTTATTCAGGAACTAATTAATAATATTGCGATTGGATACGATGGATTATCTGTATTTGCTGGTGTTGGAGAACGTACTCGTGAAGGAAATGACCTCATGCGGGAAATGATTGAAGCCAATATTGTGAATTATGGTGATGAATTTAAGGACAGTATGGAAAAAGGGGGATGGGATTTATCCAAAGTAGATATGGAGGAAATGAAAAACTCTAAGCTTTCCATGGTTTTTGGACAAATGAATGAGCCTCCCGGAGCACGTGCGCGAGTTGCGTTGTCTGGTTTATCAATTGCAGAATCGTTTCGCGATGGTGAACATGAAACTGAAAAATCTGATACTAGTAGGGATATTTTATTCTTTGTTGATAATATTTTTCGCTTTACGCAAGCAGGTTCTGAGGTTTCTGCTTTGTTAGGACGTATGCCTTCAGCAGTAGGGTATCAGCCGACACTTTCCTCTGAAATGGGAGAGCTGCAAGAGAGGATTACATCAACAAAAACTGGGTCTATAACCTCTGTTCAAGCAATTTATGTGCCTGCAGATGATTTAACTGACCCTGCGCCGGCTACAACATTCTCGCACTTGGATGCAACTACCGTTTTAAGCCGTAAAATTTCTGAGTTAGGAATTTATCCTGCGGTTGATCCTTTGGATTCATCTTCACGGATTTTAACTCCTGAAATTGTTGGACAAGAGCATTATGACACTGCACAACAAGTGATTGAAATACTTCAAAGAAATAAAGAATTACAAGATATTATTGCAATTCTCGGTATGGATGAATTGTCTGAAGAGGATAAATTGGTTGTCCATCGTGCTCGCCGTGTGCAACGTTTCCTTTCACAGCCTTTCCATGTTGCAGAAGCATTTACCGGATTAAAGGGTGTGTTTGTGAAAAATGAAGATACAATCAAAGGATTTAAAATGATTCTTAACGGTGATGTTGATCATCTTCCTGAATCTGCATTCTTGCTGGTTGGAACAATTGAACAAGCCATTGAAAAAGGTGAGCGTATTATTGAAGAAAACAAATAAAAACTTGATTCGATGAAACTTGAAATTTTAACACCAGAAACTCAACTTTTTCAAGGAGAAGTTAGCATGGTTCAGGTACCAGGTAAAAAAGGTGCATTTCAAATTTTGACTCATCATGCGCCAATTATTTCTACCTTAGAAGCTGGAGAAATTAGACTCGTTTTGCTTAGTGGGGAAGAAAAAAAGTTTCCGGTAGAGTCTGGCGTGGTTGAATGTGAGTCTGATAAAATTCAAGTTTTGATTGAAAAATAGTATTTGATTTATTTTGAACCTTAACTCTTCACATCTTTAGGAAAAACAGGCTATCCGCCGGTGGCTGATTTAGTTAAACAAAGGCTATCCGCAATTTTGGCAAAGTGCTAATAATGAGGCATATAGTATCAATTATAATTAGTAGTAAATTGAAAATTAATCGTTTCAAACGCCCAAACTATGCATAGCCAAACCGTTGTGGGTAATGCTACGAAATCGAGAATAAAATGACAGACGAAGAAAAATGGAATATTGATTTAATAGAAATTCTTAAAGAAGAACTAAAAATGGAATTTCCAAAAATTCAGATTTTCAAAGGAAAAGTTCTGAAAGATATTTTTCTCAGCAAAAATCCAAATTATTACGAGCCAAAAATACAATTTGGTTTTGTAGATCAAGATATTGTGTTTTATGATAACGAAATGGATATTTCGAAACTAAACGAAATAGAAAATATTTTAATCCACAACAATAACATTAACAATAAGGACAAAATGGTGATTCCAAAATTAATCTGCGAATTAAAATATAATGGCATCACTTCACACGGACTTATTACTTATTCTGATTATGCATCTGATATAAAATCAATTTTTCCTGAATGTAAATATTGGTTAGCAATGAGATACCGAAAAAGCAGTACTGACAATAAATTAAACAGACATGGAAAATATTTTGATAAAATTATTTTTTTAAACTCTGGGAAATCCGTAGAAAACTACAAAGAAGGGGATTTTATAAAACAAATTGACTCTCAATCTGATTTAAAAAGAAGGTACAAGGAGTTCATTAATGAAATAAAAGAAACGTTGAGAGAAAAAGAAACAGTGTTTGTTAAATAGTAGGATTATAGAATATGAATTTTAAAGAATTATACAATTTCGCTTATGAATTTCTTTTATCGAAAGAAAAAGTAACTGATGAATTGATAAAAAAACATTTAGTTTCTGAGTATCAGAAACCTAATGAAATTAATACAATATACAAGCAACTTTGTGCTTCGGCTCAAAATCGACAAATGAGTAGTAAAGTGATTGGAAAATCTATTGGCGGAATAGAAAAATTGAATGCCGTTCTATTCGATTTTAATCCCCAAAAAGTTGCTAATGCTTATTCAAGAACTGATAAAGAAAAACTTTTAATAACAGTTATAAAAAAACTAAAACCAAAAGGAGAAATTAGAAAAACAAATAGAAGTCTTTGGCCTCAGTTTTGTCAGTCTGTAATTGATTCTGCATATTTTCTTCAAGAGTTTAATAAGGCAAAAGATTTTTATAAATGGGCTGACTTTTTTGCGAATGATTTGCGTGCGAAACCAGCACTGCCATTAATGATTAGCATTGAAATAACTGGAATAGGATTTTCTCTGGCTTGTGACTTTTTAAAGGAATTAGGTTATGTTCAGTATGGCAAACCTGACGTTCATTTAAAGGAGATTTTTAAAGCGTTGAATTTAATTGACCCAAATGAAAAATCAAAAATTAAACAAGATTATCAAACATTGAAGTTGATTGACCAAATTGCAAAAGAAAATAAAATTACACCTTTTGAAGTTGACAAGGTATTTTGGCTGATTGGAAGTGGTAATTTTTATCTATCAGAAATGTATATTGGTAGAAATAGAAATGAATTTATAAAGAAAGTGAAAAGCACATACCCACGACAGAAAAGATAATACATTTGGCCGATAGTGCTAAAAATGAAGCTGATAGCATTTGAAAAAAATCAGAACAACTGACTTCGACGGATTTAATACTGATTGTGATTCAGAACTACCGATATGCTACACTTTGCTTCGCCTATCGGTGTTGAATCCACATCGGCATTATACCAGAACTTTTGATTTTAAAATGGCATAACTTGCAATTCAACCACAATTCAACCACATTTCAACTACATTTCTACTACATTTCAACTATATTTCCCCCCACATTTAAACCACCTTCCAACCACATTTCCAACCACACTCCAACAACCTTTCCAACTATTTAATCTTGCAGTAATATCTCCAATATTTTAATCGCAGCTTCAGGTACCGGTGATCCGGGACCAAAAATGGCAGCAACGCCAGTTTCATACAAGAAATCATAATCCTGATGAGGAATTACTCCGCCTGCAATTACCATAATATCACCGCGGTCGAGTTTCTTCAATTCTTCAATTACTGCCGGAACTAACGTTTTATGTCCGGCTGCCAAAGAGCTGACCCCAAGAATGTGTACGTCGTTTTCAACCGCTTGTTTAGCGGCTTCTGCAGGAGTTTGGAATAATGGTCCGATATCCACATCAAAGCCGATATCTGCATAACCTGTCGAGACAACTTTGGCTCCGCGATCGTGTCCGTCTTGACCCATTTTCGCAATCATTATACGAGGTTGTCTGCCTTCTTTTTCAGCAAATTGTTGACACAATTCCTGTGCTTTTTTGAATTTATCGTTATTCATACTTTCTGAGGAATAAACTCCGCTAATTGAACGAATTACTGCCTGATACCTTCCTGCAATTTTCTCGCATGCATAGGATATTTCCCCAAGTGTTGCACGTTTTTGCGCTGCATCGACAGCTAATTCAAGCAAGTTGCCTTTTCCGCTTTCTACTGCTTTTGTGATGGCTTCAAGGGCAGCTTGTACATCTGCTTCGTTTCGGTTTGCCCGCAAGCTTTCTAAACGTTTTATTTGTGAATCACGAACGGCGGTATTGTCAACATCCAAAATATCAATCGGGTCTTCTTTATCTAACCTGTATTTATTGATT
Organism: Bacteroidota bacterium; assembly: GCA_034658655.1. Classification (GTDB taxonomy): domain Bacteria; phylum Bacteroidota; class Bacteroidia; order Bacteroidales; family ML635J-15; genus JAQIBY01. Next base: position 24,698 of record JAYEFQ010000148.1, on the reverse strand, counting down.
CCGACAATTGTTTGCGCGCCTGAGTCTATTTTTGCCTGAGCTCTGGCTGCTGCCTCTTCAATGCGCATTTTCGGAATTCCCGTTTCAATGGCTTTTGACATTCCGCCTAAACTCTCAATTTCCTGAATATGCTCCCATGCACGATCTGCAATTTCTTTTGTCAGTGTTTCCACGTAATAACTGCCTGCCCAAGGATCTACATGTTTGCAAATATGAGTTTCTTCTTGAATGAAAATTTGGGTATTACGCGCAATTCGTGCAGAAAAATCAGTCGGTAAGGCAATTGCTTCATCCAGTGCATTGGTGTGAAGTGACTGTGTATGCCCTAAGGTTGCTCCCATGGCTTCAACACAGGTACGGGCTATATTGTTAAATGGGTCTTGTTCCGTTAGCGACCATCCTGAGGTTTGCGAGTGTGTGCGTAAAGCCATAGATTTTGGATTTTTTGGGTTAAATTGTTTTACCATTTTCGCCCATAGCATACGTGCAGCACGCATTTTTGCAATTTCCATGAAATGATTCATGCCAATTGCCCAGAAAAAAGATAATCTTGGAGCAAACGCATCAACATCCAATCCTGACTTTATTCCTGTACGGATATAGTCTAAACCATCAGCTAAGGTATATGCTAATTCAATATCGTTGGTTGCACCTGCTTCTTGCATGTGATATCCAGAAATGGAAATTGAATTAAATTTTGGCATTTTTCGTGACGTAAATTCGAAAATGTCAGAAATGATACGCATTGAAAATTCCGGTGGATAAATGTAGGTGTTTCTCACCATGAATTCTTTTAAAATGTCATTTTGGATTGTTCCTGACAATTGTTCTAATTTAAAACCTTGTTCTAGTCCGGCAACAATGTAAAATGCCATGACGGGGAGTACCGCCCCGTTCATTGTCATAGATACTGACATTTTATCGAGTGGGATTTCATCAAAAAGAATTTTCATGTCTTCGATGGAATCAATTGCTACACCTGCTTTTCCGACATCACCCGCAACACGCTCATGATCTGAGTCGTAACCGCGGTGAGTGGCAAGATCAAATGCCACTGATAATCCTTTTTGTCCGGCAGCTAAATTCCTGCGATAAAATGCATTGGATGCTTCTGCAGTTGAAAATCCTGCATATTGGCGAATTGTCCAAGGGCGCATTGCGTACATTGCAGAATATGGTCCACGCAAAAACGGTGGCAATCCGGCAGCATAATTTAAATGCTTAAATGCTTTAATGTCTTCTTTGGTGTAAACCGGTTTTACAAGAATCTTTTCCGGAGTCTCCCAATTTTTCTCGATATGATGCGATTTTTCCCATTCGGCAACATTAGTGTTTTGCCGGGTATCGCGAATATTTATTGATTTAAAATCTGGTTTCATAATTGCAATTTTTAGATTCCTAACATAGATTGAAATGCCTGCAAACTTGCAAGAATATCGGTTTTTACATGAATGAAATGTTGAATTCCTGCTTTTTCCAATTCGTCTTTACATGAAGGATTTCCTGCAACAACGATGATGGATTTTCCTGCGTTTTGCTCAACGAGTTGTTTTCCGTATTCAGCGTATTCGTCATCTGAACTGCAAAGCACAATCATGGCGGCATTCATTTCATGGGCGGCTTTTACACCTGCTTCTATGCTATCAAAACCGAGATTATTTACAATGTCAAATCCTGCAACGGCAAAGAAGTTTGCTGCAAATTGTGCTCTTGCACTTCGTATTGCACGGTGTCCGATGGTTAATAGAAAGACTTTTGGTCTGGAATTACTGCGGTCTGTTTTTATCCGCATTGCATCAAAGGCTTCTGCAATACGATTTTCACGCAGTGGACGTCCGTTTCCTGAGTCTTGTAATTGAACCGTGAATAATCGGTTAATATCAATGTCTTTATCTAAATATTCTTCTGCATTTGGATATTGATTGGTTCCGAGAATGGTTTCTTTGCGCATAGCCATACGCTTTAGTCGTTCATTCAGGCTGCTGTCAATTTTTTCTTGAATGATATTTTCTTTAAAGGCAGGGATAAAACCTCCGGCATCTTCAATTTCAAGGAAAAGTTTCCATGCATTTTCAGCCAATGTTTCAGTCAGTGTTTCAATGTAATATGAACCTGCTGCTGGATCTTGAACTTTACCGAAATGCGATTCTTCTTTCAAAATTAATTGAACATTTCTTGCAATTCGTTCGGAAAACACTGTAGGATCACCGTATGCTGTGTTAAATGGAAGCACGTTGATGCTGTTTGCTCCGCCCAAAATCCCTGACATGCACTCTGTTGTTGCTCTCAGCATATTGACATATGGATCATAAACTGACATATTCCATTTTGCAGTTTCAATATGCATGTGGATTTTTGCAGACTGTTTATCTTTGATTCCGTATGCATCGGTTAGTTTTGACCAAAGTAAACGGGCGGCTCTCAGTTTTGCAATTTCCATGAAATAATTTGGTCCGACTGCAAAGTTAAATTGAATGCGTTTTGAAATGTCATCAATATCAAAGCCGGCATCTGTTAGTTTGTCGAGATAATAAACAGCTTCTGATAATGCAAACCCAAGCTCCTGTGTGAGATTAGAACCTGAATTTTGAAAGTTTTTTGCTTCAATTGCTATGGGACGAAAAGCAGGAAGCGTATCTTTAATATCTGCAAATAATTTTGCTAAATAATCGCTATTGCTTTTTCCGCATGGCATAAAGCCATTTTTTGCGAGAAAAGCAAGCACGTCGAAGTTTTCTGACCCTTGAATTTTATTTTTATCTAAGCCTTTTTTCTTGATATATTCTGCAAGCAAGCGAGCATATAACCCGGTGTTGTCATCGGATATGAAATATATCGGAAGTGCTTCAATTACAATTCCTTCCAACAGTTGCTCAAATTCATCGAGACTCAATGCTTTTGGGATAATAAATCCGAGAGCTGTGACTCCTTTGTTGAGTATATCCAAAGCTTTTGCATTGGCTTCACTCACATTTTTCACAAGAATATCCTGTCGGATTTCCCATTCATTGGTAAGCTCTGTTCCACGCAAATATGGAAATTCACCCGGTAAGCTGTTTAGATAATCTTTGTTTTTTAAATCATCTAGTCTGTAATAAGGCATAAGTTTAAAGCCTTCCATCGTTCTCCAGACCAGCTTTCTCTCAAAATCAGCTCCTTTAAGATCTGCTTCAATTTTTTCCTGCCATGCTTTCCGTGATATTTCGGGAAAATCGGCAAAAAGATTTTGGTTTTCAGCCATAATAACTCTAATCGTTGTTTTCAGCTGCAAAAATACAGGTTTTTATTGAATCTTAGCAAACCTTTTGTCATATAGATTCTTTAACCTGTTAAGAAACATTGTTTAAAACGTAGATGTGGCTGTATGCAATAGTTGTATTGGCCTTTTGTATTGGACGTTTGACATTGCAGCGGAACTTCCTCTCTAAAAATTCATAAAATTCGTCTTGTTCTCAATAAGCATTCGGTAGGCTGATTTCTCCGCCGACTGGCGGATCAGTGTAGCACAATACAACGCAGTATAACACCTTGAATTTGAACATTATAAATCAGATGGCTCTATTGACAAGCATTAATTATTAAAATAAAAAAGCCTTTCAAAAAAAATTGAAAGGCTTTTCCTATTTATAATCAAGTGATTATTTTTTCTTATCAGTATAATGTTTTTTGTAACGGTTACGGAATTTGTCAACACGTCCTGCGGTATCAACAAGTTTCACTTTACCAGTATAAAAGGGATGCGATGTATCTGAAATCTCAAGTTTGCAAAGAGGATATTCAGTACCGTCAATCTCGATTTTATCTTTAACTTGTATAGTTGATTTAGTGATAAACACTTCCTCATTTGACATATCTTTAAATGCCACCATTCTGTAATTATCTGCGTGTATTCCCTTTTTCATTGCTCTATTGTTTTGAAATTCAATTTTATTTGGGGTGCAAATGTAAGTAAAGCTTATGAAAAAACAAAACTTTTAATCGTTATTATGAACTTTTTTTGTTTTATCGCTATTTTCATTGGTAAACCGCTTAAATTCGGCGTTTCTGTCAAATAGATAGCGGAAGGTTGTGTGCGTTTTTGCTTTTTCTGCATTATCCATTTGTTTGTAAATTTTATTTACCGTGTGATTATATTCTCCAACCCATGACATTTCAAGTTCTTTGATGCCATGTGCTTTTAATGATGCGGCCATTTTTAAAAATAGGGGAGCAATCATTCCGCTTTGTTGATATTCGGGAATCATACCGGATATTAACTGTCGGGCGCGGGTAACTACTTTCGGATTTTTACGGCGTTGCAAAAATCGGAATTTGTTGATTAAATTGAGTTTTCCTTTAAATGGCTTAATTATCTGATTGACATCTGGAAAAGTAATAACCATGCCAATTGGTTTTCCGTCATCATAAGCAAACCAGATAAATTCTTCATTGATAATGTCTTTTGCATTGTTGAGCATTTGTTCAATTTCTGAGCGATCCAAAGGCGTATAATCTTCGTGAAAATCAGACCAAACTGCATTGAAAATATCTGTTACTTCATCAATAAATCGGTCTTTTTCTGATAATTTTAAATGCTCGAACGTGAAATTCCCTTTTCGCATTAAAAATTTTGCAAATTTTTCTTGTCTTTCGTTGAATGGTTTTGTCAGGTCAACATGATATGAAAACTGATTAAAATAATTTTCAAACCCATAGTTTTCAAATAGTGTTTTGTAATAAGGTTTATGATATTGCATTCCGTATGCCTGATGGGTATATCCTTCAACTAATAAACCCCAATACACATAGTTTTCTCCAAAATTTACCGGTCCGTCCATTGCTTCCATTCCTTCGGATTTCAACCAATCTCGGGCAGTGTCAAAGAGCATATCTGCAATTTTTTGATTGTCTATGCTTTCAAAAAAACCGACTCCTCCTGCATATGGTTTGCTTTTTAGCGCTTTTTCACGATGATAAAATGCACCAATCCTGCCAACGGCTTGTTTGTCAGTATCAACAACGATCCAACGGCGTGCATCACCATGTTTAAATGCTGAATTATGTTTTGGGTCAAAAATTGATTCAATTTCTATATCCAAGGGACAAACCCAATGTGGGTCGTCTGTATAAATCGTTCTGGCACAGTTGAAAAACTGTTTTATTTCTGCTTTGTCTTTAACTTCGACTAGATTAAATTCTGACATAATAACAAATTTTAACGGCGCAATTTAGTTAATAATCGTAAGATTTCAAGGTATAACCAAATTAAAGTTACCATTAAGCCGAATGCACCGTACCATTCATAATTTTTTGAAAGTCCCATTTCAGCACCTTTTTCAATGTTGTCAAAATCGAGGATTAAATTAAATGCTGCAATGCCAACCACAAGTAAGCTGAATCCTATGCCTGCAATGCCATTGTCATAAATAATACTGATTCCTGTGCCTCCAAAAAGTGAAAACACAAAGTTTAACAGATAAACAATGGCAATGGCGCCGGTTGCAATAATAACGCCTCGGCGAAATGCCGGAGTGGCTTTTAATACGCCGGTACGATAAAGTATCAACATGAGAAATAGAGTGGTAGCAGTTAGTAAAACAGCTTGCACAACAATGCCTTCATAAATGTGATTGTACATTGCGCTAATCCCGCCAAGGAATAGTCCTTCGGCAAGTGCATAAAGCGGAACGGTAATTTGTACATGTTTTGGGCTAAAAATTGTGATTAAGGCAAGAATGAATCCGACAATTGCTGAGCCGAAAACCAGTGGCATTGTAAAGGATGCACCGTCCATAAACATTTTCCAGGAAATGCTTCCTGCTGCAAAAATGATTAGCACCATAATTAAACTTTTATTAATGGTACCCCGAATAGACATGCTGCCTGTTTCAGTGTTTGTGTTTGCAAAAGCTTTTAATGCAGTTTTGCTTCTAAATGCAGGATTTGAAGTTCTCATAATTCAAATGAAATTTTATTGTAAATTTTTTAATACAGAATTTTTTGGGACTGTTGCCTGAAAGGCTTTGAGATAAAATGGTTCGTAATATGCCAAATTAACAAATTGACTTTCTGCAAATTTTTGTTCCGCAATCTCGAGCATATATTGAGCATCAGGGAGTATCCCGTTAATAAAAATGGTATTTTTATGTGAAATAATATTCTGGCATTTATTGCTTCCATCGCCAAAAAATACTAAAGTATTAGTTTTAAGATAGGATTTAAAACTATTTTGATCAATAATTTCTGCTTGTACTTTACGAACTAATCGTTTTTGTGTTGAAAAAATGCAGTTATAAACTTCCATTCTTCGAGCATCAATCATTGGTATAAATAAATCTGCATCCTGAGGAATCATTTGTTTTTGTTCGGCTTCGGTTTTTAAATGTGCCAACATAATTTCCAGCGTAGGAATGGCAATAAGTGGAATATTTGCAGCGTAGCAAATACCTTTTGCAATTGAAACTCCAATGCGTAATCCAGTGTAGGAGCCGGGTCCCTCACTAACAGCAACAGCATCTAAATCGTTTGCGGCAATTTCGGCTTTTGCCAATGCGTTAATTATCATTTGCGATAAATGTGCTGCATGGCTACGTTCCTCTTCAATCCTAAGATGTGCAATTAATTGGCTGTTTTCTGAAATTGCAACAGAACAATTCTTCCCTGAAGTTTCTATGTGTAAAATTTTTGCCATTTTATTTCTTCTTCTGTTGGTATAATTCACTGACGGAAACTTTTTCAACCTCAGACTTGTCTTTAAGAATTTTAGAAATAAGGCTGTATGGTGAGCTGACAACTTCCTCTTCAGTTTCTAATCCTGATTTTATTTCAATAAACTCATTATCTTGAATGCCGGTTTTTACGTCACGTTGCTCCACTTTCCCATCTTTATAAACGAAAACAACTTCTTTCATTGGAATATCAAGTGTTTCATCCGTTTTTTCTGCTGCTTGGGGGTTGCTTACCATGCTGGAATCCACTCTGACAGTGATCGATTGAATGGGGGCAGTCAGTACTTGATGAACTGCTTCGGTTTGAATGTTCACACTTGCCGACATTCCAGGACGAAACGGACTTAAATTGTCTTCGCGTTGTAAATCTTTATACGATTCAGGAATCATGCGGATTTTCACTTCGAAATTTGTAACTTGATCTGCGGCTAGCCCTGTATTTGTTGCGGAGTTTGCAATTTCGGTAACAATTCCTTTGAATATACGATTTAGGTAAGCATCCACTTCAATATCAGCGGTATCTTGAAGACTGACTTTTATAATGTCGTTTTCGTTAACCTCAACAACTACTTCCATTAAATTAAGATTGGCAACTCGCAACATTTCTGTTCCTGCCATCATTTCAGTACCAACAACTCGTTCTCCTTCTTCAACATTCAGCATAGAAACTGTTCCGGATATTGGTGCATAGACAACGGTTTTTTTTAGATTTTCTGATGCTTCCTTTACAGATGCTTTGGCGCTTAATACGCTAAATTCTGAAGCATTTACTGATTCTTTAGCTGCATTTACATCGGCTTTTCCCATTTCAAAAGCAGCTTGAGAATTTTCAAAATCTGCTAGTGAAATGGCGCCTTCATCGTATAATTGTTTGTTTCTGTTAAAACTTAATTCGGTTTGATTAAATTGTGCTTTAACTTGCGCTAAGCGGGCTTTTGAATTTGCGAGATTTGCTTTTGCAGAATTTAAAGATGCTTCTGCACGCTCAAGATACGATTCATACACATCCGGTTTTATTTTCAGCAAAAAATCGCCTGCTTTTACTTCTTGTCCTTCTTTTATACGCAGTTCAACAATTTCTCCGGAAACGTCAGGTGAAATTTTCACTTCGGTTTCAGGTTGAATTTTACCGTTTGTACTAACTGTCTGAACGATATTTTGTTTTTCAATTTTGCTAACAGCAACTTGGTGTCCGGTGTTTTTTCCAAACCAGTTTGCTTTCCCTCCAATAATTGCGAGTACAATAAGTACGGCTACCAAAATGATAAGATTCCGGCGCAGTTTTTTCGTTTTATTTTTGTTGACTTTTCCCATAATTATTGACTTATACTGATTGGTATTCCCCGATAAAAATCGAGAATTTTTTGTTTAAAGATAAATTCGTATTTTGAACGAAGCAATTCAGATTCTGTTTGATTCAGCTGGTTTTTGGCGGTGTTATACTCCAGTGATGTTACCAGTCCGATATCAAAGCGCTTTTGTGTATATCGAAATGATTCTTTCATTGAGTTGAGTGCTTTTTCGGTGGCGATATATTTTTTTTGCGCTGCACTTGCATCGGCATAAGCTTGTTGGATTTCTCGCAGTAAATTTTTCTTCGTCAGTTCAAGACTGTACTTGCTGATGTCGTAATTTATTTTCGATGTATTTACTGATGAGCGAATCTGCCATCCGTTAAAAATAGGGATACTTAACCCCAAGCTGAGTGAAGCTGATGCATTGTCTTTAATTTGGTCAGAAAACGGACGATTTTTGTACGTATAGTCAAAACCATATTGATAAACATCAAACATGTCGCCTGTGGTGCTGTTAATTCCATATCCGATAAGCATTGGGTTTGCCGGGATTATTTCATCAATGTCTTTTCTTGCACTGGAGTATCCTGAACCGTATGATGCTGATAAAACCAAACTGGGATAAAAATTGCTTCGTGCCAAGGCTAAATCACGATTTGCAATTGCCATATCCAGTTCTGATCGTTCAATTTCTGGCATTATCATTTCTGCTTCGAGGTAAACTTGTCTTGCAGCAGGTAATATAATGCCTTCATCAATTGGGTTAATGGTCGGTCGGTCGATCTTAAAGCCTTTAATGGAGTCGAGTTCAAGAAATTGGATTAGAGTAAGATAGGCTAAATCCAGATTGTTTTCGGCGCTGACAACCTGTAATTCTTCGTTTGCAACTTGCGATTGCACTTCTAATAAATTTCCTTGAGCCATCGCTCCGCCATTAACGAGTTTTTTGGTGTTTTCCAACTGTTCCATTGTGGTTTCAAGCTGCTGAATGCTTACCTCAAGTAATTCTTCGTTGAATAAGACATTAAAAAATGCATTGGCAATGTTTACGGACAAATCATTTTTTGCCTTTTCTAAATCTTTTAAGCCTGCTTTAAGATTTAGTTGTGATTTTTTAATTTCATGAAAGCGTTGTCCACCACGAAATAAATCCACTTGTGCTGACACGTCCATGTTGAACGATTGTGTGTTATTTTCGGTAAAATCGTTGGTGTATGGGTCAACATTTCGACCTAATTGCAAACTTTCATATGCTGATGTATTAAGCGACGGCAGTGCCGATAATTTCGTAGATTGCAATTGATTTTCCTGAATTTCAGTGTATAGGTTTTGTTGTTTGATTTGGATGTTGTTGTCAATGGCATATTGTATGCATGTTTCTAAACTCCATTTTTCCTGTGCATTGCTGATTTGAGCGATTAGCACAGCAAGAAAAATTATTCCAAATCGTATTCGTTTTTGCATGATATTTTAAGTCAAATTTAATATGCTAAGATATGAAAATTACATCATACCATCACCACCTTCAGCTTCAATTGTGTCATTATTATCTTTTCGGCGTTCAAAATCATTGAATTTATATGATAACGTGACGCGGAAAGTAGGTGATATTCTGTCAAAATTTGAGTAAGAGTAAAAGCTTTGTGTGTAAGATTCCCGTTCGTATTGCATGGTGCCGAATATGTCATTAACACTCAACATAACAGAGAACTGACGTTTGAAGAACTCTTGTCTGACTGCTGAATTTATCATAAAAAATGCACCTCGTTCGCCTTGTGAGGTAATTGAGGGACCATTATACCTTCCTGAAAGCTGAATGCGGGTGTCTGTTTTCTTAATTTTAAATGTGTTATTTATCCGTGTGCTGTATGTTAGAGTTGAATTTTCTCCTGTGCTGCTATTTTCAATATCTGCATCAATGGTGTATTGATACAAATCGGCAGTTAAGTTTAGATTCCACCAATTTGCAAAATTTATATTTCCCATAATTTCCATACCATAAGATTCATCCGAACCAACATTTTCAAAACTGTGAATTATTATTTCCGGATTATCAGGGTCAACGGTGGTTACTCTTTCAAACAAATCGGTTGTTTGCTTGTAAAAGCTTTCCAATGCGATGAAATGTTTTCCGAAACGTTTTTGTACATTAAATTCGTAAGAATTTATGTAGGCGGGTTTAAGGTTTGGATTTCCCTGACGGTAAGTAAATTCATCTGTTTTACTGAGGAAAGGATCAAGAAACCAGCCTCGAGGTCTGCGAATACGACTGCTATAGCTTGCTTGAAGTTGAATGTCGTATTTTAATTTTCGGGAGATATGAGCGGTTGGGAACACGTCAAGTTTTTCATATGTCCAGTTTTCTCCTAATGTAATGCTTTCAAAATTACGTTTTGTGTATTCGCCACGTAATCCCAGCATATAATCGAATTTCCAGATGCGATTTGTGAAGGTTGCATAAGCAGCATGAATTTGACGATTAAAATCAATATAATTAAACTGTGTGCTGTCATCGATATATTCTGTGCCGTTCCAAATTTCATATTCATAATCGGAGGGTCCAATGCGATTTCGGAATTGGTAGCCTGCTTCAATCTTTCCATGTTCAGAGAATGGGTTGGTGTAATCGAGTTTAGCACGCATGCGGATATTGTTTCCTGTTTCACTAGATTGTTCTGCTTCATTAAAATTTTCACTGTCTTGGTTGAATACGGAATCAGTATCATAACGTTTAAAACCTGAAGATTCACTTTTGTCAGATCCTGAAAAGAAATAATATGCTTGCAGGTTATGTCCTTCGGTATTAAATTTATGTTGATAATTTATGTCGCCACTGTAATAGGTATTATCAATATTGAAGAAGGTGTTGTTTTGATAATAGGTAGCGGGAGAGAGTATATCGGTGCCAAATTCGGGTTCTGTATTGCCTGAATAATAAAGCATATAGTTTCTGTCGGTATTTCTGTCCATTTGCCATTTTCCGTATTTCCCGGAAACGGTAAATACATCTTTATCTGTCATATAATAATCGAATCCAAGTCGTCCGCTATATCCGCCATGAGCCCAGGTACCGTCTCCGGCAATGTCTGTGACAAATGTGGAGTCGCCAAGGAATCGTGCAATAATATTTTCATTGGTTCCTTGGTTTTGTCTGTCCGAGTAATCGGCTCCAATAAAAAAGTTAAATTTCCCTTGTCGGATATTAATGAGAAAGTCTCCATTTATGGCGTCAAATGAGCCATAGGACAAGTTAACATTTCCGTTTACTCCGTCATTTTCTTGATGTTTCATGACGATGTTTATAATGCCTGCTACTCCGTCGGGATCATATTTTGCAGAAGGATTTGTAATGATTTCAATGTTTTCAATTGCACTGGCAGGTATCTGTTGCAGTGCTTCGCTACCCTCTAAAGGGGTTGGTTTTCCGTCAATTAAAACGGTGAAACTTGAGCTTCCGCGTAATTGGACATTTCCCTCAATGTCGGTTTGGATTGATGGAGTGTTTTCCAGAACATCCACTGCGCTACCGCCTTGTGCAGAAATATCCTGACTGACGTTTACGATTTTTTTATCGATTTTATATTCAATATGCTTTCGGTCTGCTTCAATGGTAACATCATCTAACAATTCGGTTGCAGGATTAAGTTTGATTGTTCCTGCATCGTAAACCGGCTTTCTCGGAGTGAGTTTAATGCTGTTTTGGAAATGCTTGTTGTATCCAATAAAATCAATTGTAAGATAATAATGTCCAAACGGAAGTGGTTTAATCATCGTTTTTCCCGAGGTATCGGTAATTCCACCGGAAACCATGCTTGAATCTTTCACTGAAAATACAACAATATTAGCATATTCAATGGGTTCTCCATCGTTATTATCTAATACTTGTAGCTTTATTGCACCACCTGCAGGTCCACTGCCTGATTGTCCATGTCCACTGCCGCGTTGCGCTTGAGCAAAATTGATAGAAATAGCCAATGCAAAAATTAACAGGGTAAAATCCTTGAGTAATTGAGTTTTCATACTTCTTCTTTTATACAAATATCTTTTATTATTGGAATGCAACAAAGGATACTCATCTGTTTAACATAGATTTAACTGCAAATTACTGATGAGTAAAGCTTTCGATGGAATTTTACTGCATACTGATTTGCTTTTACTTTGACAGATTACCAGCCTAAAGGTTTAATGGATATGTGTTAAAGATATGTTATATCATTTTAAATCATTGTTGTCCGGTAAAATCTTTGAGATTTCTCATCATGGTTGTGAATTGCCGAGATGCGGTTTTTTTCGTCACAACACATGAACAACTGACTTAGACTGATTTAATACCGATTGTGATTCAAAACTACCGATATGCTACGCTTTGCCTAGCCTATCGGTGTTGAATCTACATTGGCGTTATACTTGCAATTTTGATTTTAAAATGGTATAATTTTAATTCATTATTATCTTTTTATCGGACAACAGTGATTTTAAAATCAAAAATTTCAGTATTATTGTTGTGATGGAGTGATATTGCGATGACATGTAGATGCGTAGTGGTGTTCCGAAAGCTTTCTGGAGGCGATGGAAAAAAAACGAGCGGGTGAGCGTGAGTCTCGAAAGCTTTTTAAAAAGAAAAAACCCTCAACTCAAAAGAGCGAAGGGTTTTTGTAGTCCGTAGGGGAATCGAACCCCTGTTACCAGGATGAAAACCTGGCGTCCTAACCCCTAGACTAACGGACCATTGCGTTTCCTAATTTTTGATTAGGGACTGCAAAGAAAATCCAAATATTTAAATTTTGCAAATGTTTTTTCATTTTTCTCAAGAAAAAATTCCAAAATTTAGATTTCGGTATTTGTATTTTCATATTATCCCTTATTCTTCAAGGGCTTCCATGATTTCGTCTGTCATTTCCATATTATGAAAAACGTTTTGTACATCATCATCATCTTCAAACGCATCAATCATTTTTAAAATGGTTTTCGCAGTATCTACATCTACTTTTTGAGTGTTGTTCGGAATGCGTTGTAATACTGAATTTTCTGGCTCAATATTTAGTGCATCAAGCTTTGCTTGCATATTTCCAACGGACTCCAGAGGACAATAAATCATTAAAACATCGCCTGCTTCATCAATTTCTTCAACTCCTGCATCAATCAATTCAAGTTCTAATTCCTCTAAGTCCCATTCTCCACGAGGAATTGTAAAAACACCTTTTCGATCAAAAAGAAAGCTGAGTGACCCGTTTTTTCCCAAACTGCCACCATTTTTTGTATATATTGCTCGCACATTACTAACTGTTCGGTTATTATTGTCTGATAAACACTCGACAAAAACAGCAATTCCGCCAGTTCCGTATCCTTCAAAAGTAATTTCTTGAAGTGCAGCATCATCAGAGTTGGCTCTGTTTACTGCGCGCTCAATATTGTCCTTAGGCATATTTTGTGCCTTTGCATTTTGTACCGCTGAACGCAGGTTAGGATTCATTTCTATATCTGACCCACCATCACGTGCTGCAATCGTAATTTCTTTTGCGAGACGTGAAAATATTTTGGATCGCTTTGCATCCAATGCCCCCTTTTTGCGTTTAATTGTTGACCATTTACTGTGTCCTGACATATGCTAAAATTTTATGTTTGACTTTAATGCATAAAAATACAAAAATAGCACGAATTTTAAAAGCCTTTTGTTTTTTTTGCTCATTCTTTCGATATATTTCCTGTCAATAATGTATTTTTGTTGAATGAAAATAAAAAAACTATATATAGAAACCTTTGGATGTCAAATGAATGTTGCTGACTCAGAAGTAGTCGTCAGTATTTTAAAAGATGAAAATTATGAGCTGACAGAAAATCAAGAGGATGCTGATTTATACATATTTAATACATGTGCAGTACGCGAAAATGCAGAAAAGCGCATTTGGAATAAATTGCAACATTTTAAAGGCATTAAACGGAAAAATAAACAGTTGAAACTTGGTGTCATTGGGTGCATGGCGCAACATATAGGAAATGATTTCAAGGAAACAGGAGTGGTTGATTTTATTGCCGGACCAGATACTTATCGAAATATTCCTAAATTACTTAAGGATATTGATGAGTCAGGTTTTCAGGCAGATACTGAGTTGAGTTTGACTGAAACCTATGAGGCCATTTTGCCGACACGCATTGACAATACAAAAATTAGCGGATTTGTTACAATAACCCGCGGATGCAATAATTTTTGCTCGTATTGCATTGTTCCTTATACAAGAGGAAGGGAGCGGAGCAGAAAGGTTTCTGACATTATGAATGAAGTGCAGGATTTGCAGGAAAATGGATATCAGGAAATTACCTTGCTGGGACAAAATGTGAATTCATACAATTATTCAAGTTCTGATGAACATTATAATTTCCCTAAATTGCTTGCGTTAACGGCAAAACGTTTTCCTAATTTGCGCATCCGGTTTACAACATCTCACCCAAAGGACATTTCTGATGAACTGATTGAATGCATTGCCAAACACGATAATATTTGCAATCACATCCATTTGGCTATACAATCAGGTAGTAATGATGTGCTTAAGCGGATGAACAGAAAATACACGATGGAATGGTATATGGATAGAATTCAAAAAATTCGTGAGTTAATTCCTGATTGTAGTATTACCACGGATATTTTTGCCGGTTTTTGTGGGGAAACAGAAGCTGATCATCAGCAAAGTTTGGATGTGATGAAGCAAGTTGGTTTTGATGCGGCATTTATGTTTAAATACTCAGAGCGAGAAGGAACATATGCAGCAAAGTATTTGGATGATGATGTGCCAGAAGCGATAAAAATAAGACGATTGAATGAACTTATCGCTTTGCAAAAACAATTGTCTTTAGAAAGTAATAAGCGTGATGTTGGAAAATCTTTTAAGATATTAATTGAAGGAAAATCTAAACGCTCAGAAACTGAAATTATCGGTAGAACATGTCAAAATAAAGTGATAATTATTTCTGATTTAGGTGAGAAAATTGGAGATTCTGTCCTTGTTAAGGTAAATAATTACACTTCGGCAACCCTTTTTGGTACTAAAATTTCATAATTATGAATGAAAAAATCAATGAATTTCGAGAGTACAGAAAGCACATGAATGAGAAAATTCTAGAAAAAGATAATTTGGTGATAAAGCGCATTTTTAATCTGGATACAAAAACATACAAAGAAGGTGCCTTGAGTGTAAAAACAAAAGAGCTTATTGGACTCACCGCCTCTTTGGTGCTGCGTTGTGACGATTGCGTGAAATATCATCTTGAGCAATGTGCTGAGTTGAAAATTTCAACTGAAGAAATTATGGAGGCCATGTCAATATCAAATCTTGTTGGAGGTACAATTGTAATTCCCCACCTGCGACATGCGGTTGAATATTGGGAAATATTACATGAATAATTGGGTGAAAATATTTTTTTTGGATTAATTCTTGCTGTAATGCCGATATTTATTAAATTTGTTACAAACTAGGAGTACTGTTTTTTATGAAGAAGATATTAATTCTATTTCTTGGCTTATTTATTTTTAATTCATTTTTTGCTGCAGAGTTAAAAATGAGTGGAATTTATCATGGAAAGAATTTGTTCGTTCAAAACTCATTGTTAAATGACACCGAGGGAACATTTTGCATTACTAATGTTACAGTAAATGGTGAAAATGTACCGGATGAAATTCGGTCCAGTGCGTTTGTTATTTCCTTGGATCGTATGGATATTGAACTTGGTGAGAAAATCGATGTCGTATTTACGCATGAAAGTAATTGTGCACCATTGGTTATTAATCCTGAAGTGTTAAAACCGTTAAGTACATACGAGCTTTTAGGGCATAGAATGCAAGATGGTTATTTGGTTTTTGAAACAACCAAAGAAGCCAGTCGGCTGCCGTTTTATGTTGAGCAATTTCGTTGGGGGAAATGGGTGCAAATTGATGAAATTGATGGAATAGGTGGTCCGGAAAATAATGATTATAGAGTGAAAATTTTCCCACATAATGGAACTAATTTGTTTCGGTTGAAACAGATTGATCATCTCGATAGAATGTCTTACTCAGATACTATATCGCTTCATCTTGAAATTGAGTCAGTTAAGTTATTGACGAAGAAACGTACAAAAGATAAAATCGAATTTTCTGCACAAACGCTTTATGAGTTGTATAATGAATTTGGTGAAAGAATACGTTTTGGTGGTGGTGCAATGATTGATGTTGCAGAGCTTAAAAATGGAATGTATTATCTAAGTTGGGACGATAAAGTCGCTGAAATTGAAATCAGAAAATAAGGGCTTTTTTAAAGAGCTTACTTATTTTTTATTTTTGTTCCGTTTCGCTACGCTTCACCACACAAAAAAAGGCAGAAAGCTAATCAACAACGTGGTGCAACTAATCAGGTATGCTCTCAGCATATAGAAATTAAAAAATTGTACATTCATCAATGAAAATTATACTGTCAGGGCTAAAGCCCATTTATTCTTTTGTTTCAGTTGCTTACCCCGACCTGAAGGTCAGGGTTAAGGCGCTTACTCAACTAATACTACTTTAAAAGCAAAAAAAACTGCCACAGAAATCTGCAGCAGTTTTTTAATTAAATTAAAAAGAAATTTATTTTTGTTCAGGTTTGAGTGCAACACGAATATAATTATCTATATCAAAATATTCAACAGCGGCTTCTTGAAGATCTTTTGCATTCAGCTTGTCAATGTATTTCTGATATTTTACAACATCTTTGTTTTTCATTGTGCCATCTTCAATTTCCTCTAATTTTCTTAACCAAAAACGATTTTCTTCCATACTAGTTTCCAATTCACGACTTTGTTTCTGGATGGCTTTATTTAAGTCAACCTCTGTAGGACCGTTTTCTTGCAGTTTTTTAATCTCAGCGAAAATCCCTTTTGTCAGTTCCTCAATTCTTGCTGGGTCGCATGAGAAGAAGATTGTTACACTAAATTCTTCATCAGGAATACGGCTAGCATTCGGATAAGCGCCTATGGTATATACACCTGATTTTTTTTCGCGAATTTCCTCCAATAATTTGGTTGACAATATTGAAGAAATAGCATCCAGTTTTAGTCTGTCTGTAACAGTATAATCCATATCGCCATGGAAATTGATGACAACCATAGTTTTTTCATCTTTACCTTTATAAACTGTTTTGTCAACAATTCCTTTGGGTGTTTTTACGCCAAGGTCTTTCCATGTTTCTTCACGATTAACCTTCGGTAAGCTTCCAAGATATTTTTCGAGCATTGGTTTCGCTTCTTCAGGATTTATGTTTCCGGTAAAATAGAAAGTGAAATTTCCGGGATCCCCAAAACGAGTTTTAAAAATATAATTTATGCGTTTGAAGCTTGATTCATCTAGTAATTCAGGAGTTAATACCCGTCTGCGCGGATGATTTGATGCCATAATTGTGCGAATGCTATCTTGCCATACGCTTTGTGGGTCAAGAGATTTATTTTCTAGCAAGGCTTTTGTTTTGTTAATGTATGAATTGTAAGCCGTTTCTGTTACTCTTGGGGAAGTAAACGAAGAGTAAATCATTTGTAGCAAGATTTCTAAATCTTCAACGGATGTTTTTCCGTTTAATCCTTCGCTGGTTTCTCCAATATATGGTCTTAGGCTTACATTTTTATCCGATAAAAATTTGTCTAATTCAGTGCGGTCGTAATTTCCGAGTCCTGATTCTTTGGCAACACTTGCAGCTATATCTAAAGAAATATCATCCTTTTGATCATAGAGGGATGAGCCTCCTTTTGATTTTGCTTTGAAAATAATTTCGTCATCTTTAAAGTTTGTTTCTTTTATTACAACGCGTACGCCATTATCAAATTCATAGACAGTGTAGTCTAGTTTTTTGTCAGTAGATTCATCAATCACGGGTTTTGGTTCCGGTATTTTTGATATTAAAGGTTCAGTACTAACCTTATCAACATATGCATCGACTTCAACTTTGTTGAACTCATTGTATTTAGCCAAAACTTCTTCTTCTGTTGGGATTTCAACGTCTTCTTTTTCAGGCATCATAGCAACAATTATTGTGTTTTCTTTTTTAATGAAGGATTTCATTTTGTTATTGATATCTTCCATAGTAATGGTAGGCATCAATTCATTATAAAGTTTATATTCATATTCAATGCCGGGAACCGGATTATGCGGATATAAATAATGCGCTTTGAGTTCGTTAACAATTTCGGATGATTTGCGTTTATTTCGTTCATTATATGCCTTTTCCATTTGCTTCAACAGAGATGCTTTTTCACGTTCAATCTCTGTTTCTGTGAACCCATGTTGTTTTGCACGTTGGTTTTCTTTAATCAAGGCTTCCATTGCACCCATTACATCATTGTTTTGTGCAATGCCAATATTCATATAAATCGATTTTGGACCAATGAAATTTGTGTGAGCAGCGTATCCTTGCATGAAAGGAGGGTTTTCTAAGCGGGTTAATTCGCTTAATCGTTTGCTAAGCATGCTGCTAACTAATGTAGAAACGATTTGTTCTTTATAATCATTGACAGTTTCCAATTTTATTAATGGCATTTTTGTGTACATCTGTATCATTGACATAGGAGCTTCTGGATCAGATGCTATAGATACAAGCGTTTCTTGATGATCAGGAATGTCAAACATTTTCCGTTCTCTGTCATTTTCTTTTGCAGGAATTTTTGAAAACAAATTTCTCACTCTTTGTTCCATTTCCGTTTGATCAAAGTCGCCAACTACAACAACTGCCATTAATTCAGGTCTGTACCATTCGTTATAAAAACGACGTAGTGTTTCATATTCACAATTATCAACTACTTCCATTGTTCCGATTGGGAGACGATTCGCATAGTGAGAGTTATAAAATATTTTTGGAAGATACTTACGCATCATACGGTCTTGGGCACCTTGTCCCATACGCCACTCTTCGTGAATAACGCCACGCTCAGCATCAATTTCTTCATCTTCAAAAGATACTAAATGTGCCCAGTCATGTAGTACGAGAAGTCCCTTTTCCAACATTTCTTCATCATCTAAGGCAATGGTAATACCATATACTGTTTCATCAAATGAAGTGTATGCATTTACATCTGCACCAAATTTCATCCCAGTTGATTCTAGATAATTGATTAATTCGTGCTTTGGGAAATTTTTAGTTCCATTAAATGTCATGTGTTCAGTAAAGTGGGCGAGTCCTTGTTGGTCTTCGTCTTCTAAAACTGAACCTACATTAACAACGAGGGTTAATTCAGCACGATTTTCGGGTTTAGGATTGGATTTTATGTAATAATCCATTCCATTTTCCATTTGTCCGTGCGTTATGCTTTCATCGAACGGAATTTTTTCTGTCAGATTGACTTGTGCTGTCAAACTGATTGTAATGAGTAGAGCAATTGCTCCAAAAATAAGTTTTTTCATATTTTTGATTTTGTATTATACATGACAAATGTACATAAAGCTGTGGATATTCTACTTAATAAATTGTTAATGAGAATTACAAGAAATAGGAGTTAGGCGATAGGTGTCATGGAAATCGTACTACACATAAAAATAACTGCTGATTAAAAATATTCAAAAAATGTATCAAGCTTAAAAATTCATCAATCTCCCAACCTATCAACCCTTGTTTCTTATAGCAGTCGGATAGGCAGCCCATCGGCGGATCTAAATTTTTCAATCTTTTTCCACCACTTTCACTCTGTATTAACATTCAATGCACTGCCACAAAATTTGCAAAACCTGGCATCTTTTTCATGTCCTACTGCGTGACATTTCGGGCATTTTTTGTTTGATTTGTTTTGCTTACTCATTTCAACAGTTACTATTCCGGTTGGTACGGCAATAATGGCATAGCCGAGTATCATTGTAAAGCTAGCAATGAATTGTCCCAAGGTCGTTTGTGGGGTAATATCTCCAAATCCGACAGTTGTTATGGTTACAATTGTCCAATAAATTCCTCTCGGAATACTGTCGAAACCATTTTCCGGACCTTCTACTAGGTACATTATTGTCCCGACAACGAGAATTACCATAATTACCCCGAACATGAAAACAGAAATTTTTGTCCATGAATCACGTAGAGCTTTTGCAATCAGATTTCCTTGTGTTGTGTAACGGGTGAGTTTGAAAATCCTGAAAAGTCGCAACAATCTTAGACCTCTGATAATTGCAAGACTGTGGCCCCCTGTAAAAATGAACTCTAGCAATGTTGGGAGAATGGAAAGCAAATCGACAATGCCATAAAAGCTGAAAATGTATTTCCAACTATGTTTACTTATCCAAACACGTAAAATATATTCAAGCCCAAAAATTGCTGTAACAGTGTATTCAAAAACTTTTAAGTAGATTCCATATTTTTCATAAATGCCGGAAACACTTTCTAAAAGCACTGCAAGGACATTTAAGAGAATGAAAACCAACAAGACAACATCAAAAGCTTTTCCTGCTTTGGTGTCAGTATGGAAAATAATCTGATAGAGTTTTTTGCGAATAATTTTCATTTTTTGTGCTTTAAAAGTATAAAATTAGTAATTTTGAAGAGAATCAAAAGAGAATGCAATGCAATATTTAAAAGAAATTCGAGAAAATTTTGTTGAAGCACAAAAGGTTTTGAATGAATTTATCGGTTCAGAGTCAAATTTTGAGAAAATTCATGCCGTTGCTGAAGTAATGGTTTCGGCATTACAAAAAGAAAATAAAATTTTGAGTTGCGGAAACGGTGGAAGTATGAGCGACGCAATGCATTTTGCCGAGGAGTTAACTGGTAGGTATCGAGATGATAGAAAAGCACTTGCGGCTATTGCAATTAGCGATCCAGGCCATATTTCTTGTGTTTCTAATGACTTTGGCTATGAATTTATTTTTTCACGTTATATTGAAGCACATGGAAAGCCAGGCGATGTGTTGTTGGCAATCAGTACTAGCGGGAATTCTCAAAATATTATTAATGCCATTTATACTGCAAAAAAACGCGGTGTTTATATTGTCGGTTTAACCGGAAAAGATGGCGGGAAAATGGCAGATTTGTGCGATATTGAAATCCGCGCACCAAAATCACAATACGCTGACAGAGTGCAGGAAATTCATATCAAAGTCATTCATACCTTTATTGGCTTGGTGGAGAAGATGATGGATTTGTAAGTTTTAGTGTGGAGACACCACCACTTTCTATTAGGAATTAAATAGAAGATTTATTAACTTGCCTTTCAAAATTTAAGCTATGCTGGTTAAAACTTACGGAGCTGCCTTTTATGGGATAGATGCTCATATTGTAACAATAGAGACGGATGCAACCAAAGGGTACGACTTTCATCTAGTAGGCTTGCCGGATAATGCAGTAAAAGAATCGCAACAGCGGATTGTTTCTGCCCTAGGAAATAATGATTTTAAATGGCCGGGGCGCAAAATTGTCATTAATATGGCACCTGCCGATTTGCGAAAAGAGGGCTCTGCTTACGATTTGCCTTTGGCGATTGGCGTACTGTCTGCGTCTGAGCAAATGAATGGAGACCGTATTCATCGTTTTATGATGATGGGCGAGCTATCTTTAGATGGTTCTATCTTGCCAATTAAGGGAATTTTGCCTTTAGCGCTTGAAGCTAAGAAAGCCGGACTTGAGGGCTTTATTTTACCCAAACAAAATGCACAAGAAGCTGCTGTGGTTGAGGGAATTGATGTGTTTGGCGTGGAGCATATTACTGATGTTATTGGCTTTTTTGATGGGACAAAAGAACTTGAAACGGTTCGTATTGATTTAAAAGAAACCTTTGCCCTAAAAGTGGGTGATTATGATGCCGATTTCTCGGATGTCAAGGGACAGGAAAACGTAAAGCGTGTTATGGAAATTGCTGCATCAGGTGGCCATAATTTAATTATGGTTGGCCCTCCCGGAGCCGGAAAAACCATGCTTTCAAAGCGTTTGCCCTCAATTTTGCCTCCTTTAACCCTCGAAGAGGCATTGGAAACCACAAAAATTCACTCCGTTGCCGGAAAAATGGAGAGAAATTCATCCTTGATGACTCAGCGCCCATTTCGTTCCCCGCATCATACCATTTCTGATGTTGCTCTCGTTGGTGGAGGCAATCATCCGCAACCGGGGGAAATTTCTTTGGCGCATAATGGTGTGTTATTTCTCGATGAGTTGCCGGAATTTAAACGTACAGTACTTGAGGTGCTGCGTCAGCCCTTAGAGGATCGGGAAGTGACCATTAGCCGCGCGAAATTTACCGTGGTATATCCTGCCAGTTTAATGTTGGTTGCCAGTATGAATCCTTGCCCTTGTGGATATTATAACCATCCCCATCGGGAATGTGTTTGCACAACTGGTATGATTCAAAAATATTTATCAAAAATCTCCGGTCCGCTTTTAGACAGAATCGACATCCATATGGAAGTTATTCCGGTTGATTTTGACCAATTATCAAGTCAGCCACCGGGTGAAAACAGTGCTGATGTGCGCAATCGGGTTATCCGCACACGTGAAATACAGGTTGAACGATTTAAAAAGCATAAAGGCACATTTTCTAATGCCCAAATGACATCTAAAATCATGCAAAAATATTGTGCAATTGATAATACTGCCAGTGTATTACTAAAAACGGCAATGGAGAAATTAGATCTGTCAGCACGTGCATACGACCGGATATTAAAAGTTGCTCGTACCATTGCCGATGTAGATGCCAGTGAAACAATTCAAGCTCAACATATTTCCGAAGCTATTCAATATCGGAGTTTGGACAGGAGTTCTTGGGGAAGCTGAATCAGGTGTTAGGAGCCCCGACATGCGTCGGGATTGCTTCGTGTTGCATTTTTCAGTTCGGAAACTCCTGAAAAATGACACTCAGGGAATCAGGTGTTAGGTTGCTATAAAAAAGATATAACTAAACAATAATGTTACATTTGTTGGTTGAATTTATGTCGGTTTATTTTTTAAGTGCTACAACGAGGATGCGATGGTGTTTGTGAAATCCTTCCCACACCTTTTATCCCAAAAGGGAGCCATCAGTACATAAGCGCGTTAGCTTACCAATTTAGAAATCAAGGACAGCGTTGTTCTTTACTTTTAGGGGCTAGGGCAGTGGCGGTGTCGGTATAAAAAAAAACACTAACTTTGTATCTATTAAAACAAAATTATTTTTTATTTTAATATTTATATTGATAAGCATTTTGGTATTTGCACAAAGTACTATTACAGGAGTATTTTCCGGTATTGCCAACCAACAAATCAAACTTTTGGGCTATAATGGCTTTGTTACTTACCCAATAGATAGCATAAAAGCCAACGAAAAAGGTGAATTTAAATTTTCTTACGATGTAAGTGATTATGGCATGGGCTATTTATCGGCTAAAGACAATAAACCGTTTTTCATTGTCCTTGGCGAATATGATATAAAACTGAAAGGAGAAAACTTTATTTTACCGGAAACAATTAAGACTTTAGAAGGAAGAGAAAATCAACTTTTTGCACAATATGCTGTTGAACATCCACGCAGAGAGCAGGTATTAAGTGCATGGGGATATTTAGAAAAAATATATGCAAAAGATTCACTTTTTACAGTGCAAAATATTCCAAAACAAGCAATTGCCAACGAGAAGCAACGAATAAAAACTGAAGACAGCCTATTTTTAGCCAATTTGTCCAAAAATTCTTATGTGAGCTATTATTTACCGCTTCGCAAATTAGTAAGTTCGGTTTCTACCATAGCACAATATCGCACCGAAGAAATACCGGCTGTCTTAGCATCATTCCGAAATATAGACTATACTGATTCTCGTTTACAGAAAAGCGGATTATTAGCTGATGTCATTGAAAGTCATTTTTGGTTGATAGAAAATAGCGGACGTTCTTTGGATTCAGTGTATGTCGAAATGAATAAATCAATTGATGTTTTAGTCCAAAATCTTTTGCCGGAAGAGCAAAAACTAAATGAGATAAGTGAATATTTATTTAAATTTCTTGAAAAACGCAGCTTGTTTAAAGCATCAGAATATTTGGCTTTAAAATTACTCAACGAACAGGGCTGTACCATTAATAACGATTTTGCTGCACAATTGGAAAGTTACCGGACCATGAAAAAAGGTAAGATTGCACCCGATTTTAATTTTAAAAAAGACGTTATTGCACCTGGCTATGAAGCTACTAAACGACCAAAAAAACTTTCTGAATTGACAAGTAAATACACCGTGGTTGTTTTTGGTGCAAGTTGGTGTCCGCGATGCTCTGGGGAACTATCAAAAATTTCAGGTCTTTACAATAAATGGAGAGAACAAAATGTTGAAGTGGTTTTTGTTTCGTTTGATGAAGACGAGAAAACATTTAACAGTTTTGCCAAAGTTTTCCCTTTTATCAGCTTATGCGATTACAACAAATGGGAAAGTTCTATTGTGCAAAGTTATCACGTATTTGCTACGCCAACCATATATTTGCTTGATGATAAACGAGAGATTTTACTACGCCCAAATTCGGTTAATCAGTTAGATTCATGGGTAGATTGGTATTTAGTTGTCAATAAATAAGTTATTCCATTTATTAATCAATATTTCCAGTATAATGCCGATGTAGATTTAACACCGATAGGCGTAGCAAAGCGTAACATATCGGTAGTTTTAATTTCTCCTTTACTTTTTTCCTTAGATGAAAAAAGTAAACAAAAAAATCAAGGCAGCACCAATCGCCATACCCGCTCTGCTGAATTGCTATAAAAGTCAAGGATGTGGACG
>JAYEFQ010000147.1:12395-31127 GCA_034658655.1 Bacteroidota bacterium | reverse complement strand
TTAAAACTTTGAAAAAACCATAAGTTACCCACAAAACAAAACTAATATTGTTAATACCAGTTAATTTTTTTTATTTTAGCACTGATTAGTTACGAATAAATCCAATAAATCTCCTGGACTTTTTATTTCCATACATTCAACCAGCAAATGCAACTTTATTATTTACAAATTCATAAAATAAATGTGCGTAATACCGGCATTTTTGTTTTAAAATGGTATAAGGTCAGTTGTTCTGAATTTATTCTGTTTGACTTTACAAACTTTCTACTTTATGAACTTTATACTTTTTATACTCGTTTCATTCGTGGAATAAAACTCATTCACAAAAAATTATCCCAATCATCCCTTTCACTTTCATTCCTTTTTGTACCTTTAAACTTTCAAATTTAATCTTATTTAAAAAATGAAAACACATATAAAAACAATTGATTCCCGGGCACCAGAAGCCTCCGTTGTTTACCTTATACACAAGGACACAGCGATTTCAGATTTGTCATTTACAAAAACAGAATCTGCTTATCTCAAAGAAAAAATTGAGGCTAATACAGACTTTATTCATATCAATTCCTATTTCAAACACTCATTTGTCGTAATCATTGATGAAAAAGCCAACGATAAAGCTCGTGAATCATTAAGAAAAAAAGCTCACAAAGCCTGTTCCATCATTAATGAGCATAAATTAAATACAATTTCCATTGATGATAAGAGTAAAATTGACACCGCTTGGTTTGATTTTGCAGAAGGACTAGCTTTATCGAATTATCAGTTCAACAAATATTTTAAGGAGCCAAAACAAAACAGTTTACAAAATATTCATATCCATAGCAGCTTTTGCGATACACAAAAAACACAACGAATCAACGCATTAGTTGAATCGGTATATTTTGCGCGGGATTGCGTTAATGAACCTCACTCACATTTGAATGCCATTCGCTTTGCCGAATTACTTGGAGAAGCAGCACAAAACACTGGGTTAAAAGTTACAAGCTTTTTAAAACCCGAAATTGAAGCTCACAAAATGGGCGGACTACTTGCGGTAAACAAAGGCAGTGAGGTGGGTCCAAGTTTCACGATCATGGAGTGGAAACCAGATAATGCACTGAATGAAAAACCACTGGTTTTGGTCGGGAAAGGTGTAATGTTTGATACAGGCGGTGTTAGTTTGAAACCAACAAAAGGCAGTATGGATTTAATGAAATCGGACATGGGTGGTGCAGCTGCGGTTGCAGGAAGCATGCTAAATGCCGCCAAATCAAAAATCCCCTTGCATGTTATCGGTTTAATTCCGGCAACAGACAATCGTCCGGGAAAAGACGCCTATCTACCTCAGGATGTGATTCATATGTACGACGGAACTACAGTTGAAGTCTTAAATACAGATGCCGAAGGGCGAATGATTTTGGCTGATGCACTGGCATTTGCGAAACAATATAATCCAGAATTGGTTATTGATTTAGCAACATTGACAGGATCAGCAGAAGTTGCTGTCGGAATTAAAGCCATTGCAGCCATGGGAAATACTCCCGATGCCATGGAATTGCTCAAAAAAGCGGGATTTGCTTGCCATGAGCGTATTGCTGAACTCCCTTTTTGGGATGATTACAAAGAACAAATAAAATCCGATATCGCCGATTTACAAAATGTAGGTGATGGAAATGCAGGCGCAATCACAGCCGGAAAATTTCTCGAACACTTTACAAACTACCCCTACATCCACCTCGACATCGCAGGTCCTGCTTTCCTCGAATCTGCCGATTCATATCGCGGCAAACAAGGAAGCGGTGTAGGTGTAAGACTTTTAAATGATTTCTTCTATTTTCGCACTGAAAAACAAACCATATAAAAACAAAATACTATGAATAAAATACGATTGGGAATAACCCACGGAGACATCAATGGAATCAGCTATGAAATCATTATAAAAACCTTAAGCGATGCTCGTTTACTCGATATATGCACGCCAATTATTTATGGATCACCAAAAGTTACTGCCTACCACAAAAAAGCAATTAATAACAATAACTTTTCGCCAAATCACATCAATGAAGCAGAGCAAGCAAACCCCAAACGAGTCAATATCATTAATGTAGTTGATGAAAACATTCGTGTTGAGCTCGGAAAAAGTACAGAAGAGGCGGGAGAATCATCCTTTTTGGCCTTAGAGGCAGCAGTTAACGATTTAAAATCCAATGAAATAGACGCATTGCTAACTGCTCCGATCAACAAACACAATATTCAACGAGAGGATTTTAAATTTCTCGGACACACAGAATATCTTGCTGAACGATTTCAAATTGATAATTATCTAATGTTGATGGTAAGTGATGATATCCGTGTTGGTGTTGTTACTGGGCATTTACCAATTTCAGAAGTAGCGCAAAATATTACTAAAGAAACTATTTTGGAAAAACTGAATGTGTTAAACACCAGTTTACAAAATGATTTCAGCATCCGGAAACCACGTATTGCGGTACTCGGTTTAAATCCGCATATCGGTGATGAGGGCTTACTCGGAAAAGAAGAACAAGAAATCATTACACCGGCACTTGAGGAAGCACGCGAAAAAGGCATTATGGCACTCGGGCCATATCCAGCTGACGGATTTTTTGGCAATCATCAATTTCACAATTTCGATGCAATTTTAGCCATGTATCATGACCAAGGACTAGCTCCTTTTAAGGCATTAGCGAAAGATGGTGGTGTAAATTTCACTGCCGGCTTGCCAATTGTCCGTACATCACCCGACCATGGCACTGCATACCAAATTGCAGGCGAAGGAAAAGCATCGGAAGAAGCATTTAGAAAAGCGCTTTATCTCGCAATCGATTTGCATAAAAATAGAAATGAAGAAGAAGCCTTGAAAAAAGCAGCAAAAGAAGACGGACTCAAAGAAAACAACCATTAAAAATCAGCAAAATCATGGACAAAACATACAAAAGACATCTTGTTACCACAGCATTACCATACGCAAATGGACCAGTTCATATTGGGCATCTTGCCGGTGTTTATGTGCCTGCTGATATTTATGTCAGATATTTAAGATTAAAGAAAAAAGATGTACTTTTAATTGGCGGTTCAGACGAACATGGTGTACCAATTACACTGAGAGCAAGGAAAGAAGGCGTAAGTCCTCAGGATATTGTTGACCGATACCACAAAATAATCAAGCATTCTTTTGAAGAATTTGGGATTACTTTTGATATTTATTCCAGAACAACATCAAAAACTCATTTTGAAACCGCATCGGAATTTTTCAAAACCATGTACGACAAAGGAGAGTTCATTGAAAAAACATCAAAGCAATATTTTGACGAAAAAGAAAATCAATTCCTCGCTGACCGATACATTATTGGCACTTGTCCAAAATGCGGATTTGAAGAGGCCTATGGCGACCAATGCGAAAAATGTGGATCATCGCTTTCTCCCAATGAACTTATCAATCCGAAATCAACCATTTCCGGAAATCATCCAATAATGAAAGAAACCACCCATTGGTATCTGCCATTAGATAAATATGAGGATGAGCTGCGACATTGGATTCTTGAAGACCATCAAGAATGGAAACCAAATGTTTACGGACAATGCAAATCATGGATTGACGGCGGATTGCATCCCAGAGCGGTATCGCGAGATTTAAACTGGGGTGTGCCTGTACCTATCGAAAAAGCAGGCGATAAAGTGCTTTACGTGTGGTTTGATGCACCAATTGGATACATTTCCGCCACCAAAGAATTGACTCCCGAATGGGAGAAATACTGGAAAAGTGACGATTCCCGCCTGATTCATTTCATCGGAAAAGACAATATTGTATTTCATTGTATCGTATTCCCGTCAATGTTGAAACACGAAGGCTCCTATATTTTGCCGGATAATGTGCCTGCCAATGAATTTCTGAATCTTGAAGGAAATAAAATCTCCACCAGCAAAAACTGGGCGGTTTGGTTGCACGAATACCTCGAAGATTTTCCCGGCAAACAGGATGTATTACGCTATGTTTTAACAGCAAATGCACCGGAAACAAAAGACAATGATTTTACATGGAAAGATTTTCAGGCAAGAAATAATAATGAGCTGGTTGCAATTCTCGGAAATTTCGTGAATCGTAGTTTAGTACTAACTCATAAATATTTTGATGGGAAAGTTCCTGCTGCTGAAAAATGGGGCGAACAAGAAGAGGCAATCATTAAGCAAGTGAACGCATACAAACTCGACATTGAGAAAAATATAGAGCAATTCAAATTTCGTGAAGCCATGAAGAGTTTCATGAATATTGCTCGAATCGGGAATAAATATCTCACCGAATCAGAACCTTGGAAGGTCATAAAAACCGATGAATCCCGTGTAAAAGGAATCCTCAATGTTTGTTTGCAATTGTCAGCTCATCTTGCGCATCTCGGCGAAGCATTTTTGCCTTTTACCATGAAAAAACTGCGTGAATACCTCAATATTTCTGACCCTTTATGGTTAGATGATGATAATTTTCAATTGCTTGCAGAAGGTGCAGTAATCAATAAACCCGGTTTGCTCTTTGAAAAAATCGAAGACAAACAGGTTCAATTTCAATTGGATAAACTCGAAGCAACAAAACAAAGCAATCAGGCAGAAGCGCTGGAAACAGAGCCAATAAAAGAAGCCTGCTCATTTGATGATTTCATGAAAATGGACATCCGTGTTGCACAAATAGAAACAGCAGAAAAGGTGGCTAAAACCAAAAAGTTGCTAAAACTCACATTGAATATCGGCACTGAGGTTAGAACGGTAGTTTCCGGAATTGCAGAATATTACAAGCCCGAAGATATTGTTGGAATGCAAGTGCTGTATCTCGCAAATTTGGCACCGAAAAAACTTCGCGGCATTGACTCTGAAGGCATGGTACTCATGGCAAAAGAACCTGACGGACGATTGCGTTTTGTTTCACCAATTGAATCTGTTAGAAATGGTTCTGACGTAAGTTAAATTGCTGAAAAAACATTGATAAAAATTCTGATACTATCTCACCTAAAATAAAGGACAGGCTTTATTGGACAACAAATCGCTTTATAATCTTACGATTTGACTGACTGATAGTAATAACATAGACTCCATTGCTTAAGTCTGTTACATCTATTGTTTCAAATCCGTTAGCAATTAACTTTGTTTGTAGTAACCGTCCATCAATAGAAAATATCTGTAATTGAGCATCTGCAGTGTGTAACAATTTCACATTTAGCTTATCTGTCACTGGGTTTGGATATAGTTCTATATTTTGAGCAACGATATTATCATAAAAATTAGACAAGGGTACTGACATTCGAAATAACCAAATATCAGACATTCCATAGCCATTAAGCGCTAAGTCTGCAGAAGAATATGCATCGTAGGAAGCATTTACAAAAATCAGATTACTCAATGAATACATTTGAATGTAAAAATCATTTGCTAAGCTGCCAATTGTTTTGTCCCATAATATTGCCCCAGATGTGTCAATTGCAACATACCATGCATCATTATAGTTTTCAAGGTATACATTTTCTGTTTTCTCAAAGCCTGCATTAGACATTGAATTTCCACCGAGCAGCAACATATTTTCATAAAGACATAAGGTAGAAGCAGCATCCGTCGTATCACCACCAATGGTTTTATCCCATAATAAGTTGAAATCTAAGTCAGTTTTTAATAACCAATAATCCGAATCGCCACGAGAGTTTTCTGATTTATCTCCTGAAATATTACCATAACTACTGCCCAAAATATATAAATACTCACCATATTGCAACAATCCATTAACACTTGGGAAATCAGTACTTTCACTACCAAAGGTTTTATCTAACGAAAGACTTCCATTATTTACATTGATTTTTAACAACCAAAAATCATCCAAGCCGATATTGTCCTCAGTTTTTTCATAAGTTGCATCCGAATTTGACCGTCCAAATAGAAACAGAAAACTTCCAGAGTTATCTATTTTCATATCTGTTGGTTTATCTGTTAATGTACCACCGTATGTTTTATCCCATAAAACAGTACCTGAGGTATCAGCACAAACCAGCCAATAATCAGCTGCACCTCGATTATAATCTGTTTTAGTTCCAGAAATGTCAGAAGAGGATGAGCCTAGAAAATATAGTTTGTTGTTAAATAGCAATGCCGAAGTTAAAGATTCCGAATTATCTCCACCATACGAGCTTTGCCATATTTCATTACCCAAACTATCTATTTTTATTATCCAATAATCAGAACTACCATAAGAGGCAACAGTTTTATTCCCACTAATACCACTAAAAGAATAACCACACAAATACAAATTTCCGATATCGTCATAAAGTAATTTAGCAGGAAAATTATAAGAATCACCCCCATAACTTAATTGCCAAATCACATTGAATAAACTATCAGTTTTTATTAACCAATAATCATTTGGACCATATTGTTGAGTTGTTTTATTCCCACTTATTCCTGACGAAGAAGTGCTTAATATATAATATCCACCATTATTGCATTCAACGATGTCAACCGGTGTATCGTCAGAATTACCTCCAAATATCATCTGATTTGCCAAAACAAAATCTTGAGCAAAAACACTAATAAAAATGGAACAATTAAAAATTAAAAGTAAAATCAGTTTTTTCATATTATTACTGTTTTAATATTTGAATTGATTGGCTTGAGCCGTCACTAAATACAAATTTGTTAATTAAAACACCAAGTAGCAAGGGTGTTCTGTCAGGCTTTATTTTGAACGTATAACCTAAATTGCGGCTAGCCTGTGGTGTGAAGATAATTTGCTCATTATGCAAAAAACGACCATTGTCATCAAATAATGTATACTCAATTTCATCTGATAATTCTGATTGCAAATTAATGAAAAAATAGTCATTAAATAAAGGTACAGGATAAATTGTTATTTCAAAGAAATCAGCTACATCTAAATTATTAGTCACTTTATTATTTACTTCAATAATTGAGTAGTTATGAGAAGCATCAGGATGAACAAATGATATTGAATACAATCCTTTGGTCATTGAAAATGAAGGTGTTATGATGTTTCCATTTACATCAGTAATTGAATCTGCATATAAACGACAAATATTTTCGCCTCCATTACTTAGTTTTGTTAAATCAATACGCACGATATCATTAGGCCAAGTAAACTTATCATCATTCACTGAATTTTTTGCCTCACCAACTCGGTCTATCAAATCATAGATGTCTTCAAATTCGTCTTCATTACTCTCTAAAGGCCACATTGTGTCATTTTGCGGATAATAGCGATAACTCGTGTAAGGTGTGAAAGAAATAGCATCAGGTGGGTCGTTAACAATTGGATCATACACTCCATAACCGATACATTCTAATTCTTCCATAGGTGGATTATAAAAGTCAAATGATGGGTTCGCGTGCAGGTTTATCTCTTCAACTACATCTAAAATATCCCAAGCTTCATTATAAATTGCATTGATATTAGTAATCACTGACCCTAAATGATTTCGCCACTTCATCCCATATTCTTTTCTAACACCAATGAGTGCTGAACTTGTTGCTGTAGTGCGCATTAAACCATCCCATCCACGTAAATCTGCTGAAGCATCCGCATTCTCAACAAAATTAAAATTTGGATTGCTTGAATATCCTAAATTCGGGTTTCCAAAATTACCATGTCTTTCGTAAAGCATCTGTGGATTATTCTCTAATAAATTATTCCAAACATCAGTATGATAATAAACATACATTTTAGGATCAGTAGCATATGAAGCAAAATCAAGACTTAAATATCCCGCTCCAGTATTATTCCCATTATCAAGAGCCATATGTGAATCTATCTCATATGCATATTGCCAACCATTACATATCCATTTATGATAATTATGATGGTATTCTGTCCCATCTGGAACTTGTGCCCCTATATTTATTTCGGCTACTTCAATAACAGAGCCTTGTTTATCGTAACCTGTCAATATTAATAAAAAATACAAACTATCATTAAAAAAAACATCAGGAACTTTATAATAATCCTGTCCAATTACTTTTTGAGAAAAAACCGTACTATCAACATAATTAATACTATCTATATAAAACCGCTGTTTAATATCAACATCCCATGTCTCAAATTCTTGAAACTTTTGATAATCTAGCATAACGTAATTATGCAATTGTTCAGGTGTGAAATTTAAGAGTTGTGCTTTGCTTTGATTTCCAGACAGCCCTAGTAACAAACAAACAAACGATTAAAAGACATGTTATTCATAGCATTTAGTTTTAGTTATAAACAAATATATTGCTTTTAATTTAAAATAAAACATTTTATTGGTTTTTTATCGCACAAAACGACTCACAATCTAATAATTTATTCGATTAATGTTTTGTCATTATTGTAAATAAGTATGATTAAACATGACCGCACTATATTTTTACATTATACTTAAAAGCAAGTGAATAAGCGTTTTACTACTTTGAGTTAAACAGTATATTAATTTATCATCTCAAATTTTAACAAAACATTACGATTTTTTATAGTCAGTTTACACACTTATAAATCGGCTATACCATTTTTATGCGTATTTTGTGCTTATAAAAATCTAAAATAATTTAAGCAATGAAAAAAAATAGTGTTGTATTATTAATTGGTGTTATTATGTCTATGATTTGGGGCTGCCAACCGAAGGATGAATTCAAAGTTGGGGAAGTATATAACGGATTTAAACTTGATCAGAAAAAATTTGTTGAAGAAGTAAATGCAGATTGCTTGTTTTTCACTCACGAAAAAAGTGGAGCACGTTTGATGAAAATCATGGCAGATGATGAAAACAAACTTTTCAATATCGCATTCAAAACTACTCCACAAACCGATTACGGAACACCGCATGTCATTGAGCATTCGGTGCTTAACGGTTCTAAAAACTTTCCGGTAAAAAGTCCCTTTGATATCTTAACCAAAGGCTCATTAAACACATTCTTAAATGCAATGACCAGCTCAGATTGGACAACTTACCCGGTTGCCAGCATGAATGAAAAAGATTATTTCAATCTTATGCATGTTTATCTTGATGCAGTTTTCAATCCATTATTACATGAAGATGACAGAATTTTCGAGCAAGAAGGATGGCATTATGAACTCAATAGTTTAGATGACGAAATCACGTATAAAGGTGTAGTTTATAATGAGATGAAAGGCGCGTTTTCACAACCTTATCGTCAGCTTAGCTACCTTACTTACAAAACGCTTTTCCCGGATAATACATATGGTGTTTCATCCGGTGGGCACCCAAATGCAATTCCCGAATTAACCAT
Source organism: Bacteroidota bacterium (assembly GCA_034658655.1). GTDB lineage: Bacteria > Bacteroidota > Bacteroidia > Bacteroidales > ML635J-15 > JAQIBY01. Next base: position 21,860 of record JAYEFQ010000147.1, on the reverse strand, counting down.
CGAGCATTTCCGCGAATTTCACAAAAAATATTATCATCCCACAAACAGTTATATCCTACTTTACGGAAACGCCGATTTGAACAAAGAATTGGAATTTATTGACAAAGAATACCTATCACATTATGAAAAATCAGATGTGGACATCAGTATTCCGGTTCAAGAAGGATTTAAAGAAAGAAAAGAAGTTATAGGAACTTATCCTGTTGCTAAAAATGCGGAAACAAAAGATAAAACTTATTTGACCTATAGCTTCGTTTTTGGAGATAACACATATCCTGAAATGAATTTTGCGCTACGCATTTTAAGTGAAGCAATGGTAGGTCACGAATCTGCACCTCTGCGTCTTGCAATTCAAGAAGCCGGAATCGGAAAAAATGTATATGCATATAACAGCAGCAACAAGCAAAATGTATTTACGATTGGCGTTGAAAATGCAAATCCTAAGGATAAAGAAGCCTTTGAAACTATCATCTTTAATACATTAAACAAAATTATTGAGGAAGGCTTTGAGTCAGAAATGTTAAAAGGAATTGTAAATCGTATGGAATTTCGTCTTCGCGAAGGAAATACCCCGCAAAAAGGAATGATGTACATGTACAGAACTATCCCTTATGTGTTTTTTGCAGATGATCCTTATCTCGGACTTGAATTTGAAGCACCACTGACTGCTGTTAAAGCAGATTTAGAAACCGGATTGCTTGAAAATATGATTCAGGAGCATTTTATTGATAACAACTTTGCTTTGCTCACAGTTTTAGAACCCGAGCCAGGCTTAGAGAAAAAACGCAGCGAGGAAATTAAAAAGGAACTGGCAGAGTATAAAGCAAGTTTATCAGAAAATGAATTGGTTGCTTTAATTGAAAACACACTTGCACTTAAAGAATATCAGGAAAAAGAAGACAGCCCAGAAGAAATTGCGATGGTTCCAATGCTCGAACTTTCTGATATTGATACAGAAGCTGAATTCTTTGAAATCACAGAAAAATCAGTAGATAAAACGAAAGTGCTGTTTTATAACGACTTTACCAACGATATACTTTATTCAAATTACTATTTCGACCTCAGAGTCTTGCCACAGGAATACCTTCCTTATGCAAATATATTGTCAGAAATTATTGGAAACATGAGTACCGAAAAATATGAATTTGGAGAGCTTGAAAATCAGTTAAACATTCAAACAGGAAGCTTTTACACATATCTCAATACTTTCTTGGTAGATCAATCAACCGAAAATTTCATTCCAAAATTTACTGTCTCATACAAAGCAACACAAGATAAGGAAGCAATTGCAACAGAACTTATTTCTGAAATAATAAACAACACAAAATATGATAATACAAAACGCTTAAAAACGCTGTTACAAAGACATCATTCAGACCAAATGTCGTTCGTGAACAATCGGGGAATTAATGTAGCACTAACACGCCTAAGTTCTTATCAAACAGCTTACGGAGCATATAACGAAACCTTAAACGGATATAAATATTATCAATTCGTGAACAATCTAATGGCAGATTTTGATGAAAATCAAGACGAGATTATTGAAAAACTGATTGAAACTGCCGAATTACTTTTCACAAAAGATAATATGATTGCATCTGTAACTTGTTCAGACAAGAATTTTGAAAATTTCGAAACATCCTTGAAAGCATTTAACAAAACGCTTAGCTCAGAACCTGCTGAAATGCAAGCATGGAAATTCTCTCCGGAAGTGAAAAATGAAGGCATGATGGCAATGTCAAAAGTGCAATATGTAACCAAAGGCGGAAATTTCAAACAACTTGGTTACGAATGGGATCCAAAAATGAGCGTGTTGAATCAGATTCTGTCACGTGACTATTTACAAACACAAATTCGAGTTATTGGTGGTGCATATGGAGGATTTGCAGGATTTAGTCCAAACGGAAATGTTTATTTTGCATCTTATCGTGATCCAAATCTCACCGAAACGCTTGAAAATTTTGATGCAACACCCATTTTCTTAGAAACATTTTTACCCGAAAAGCAAGAAATGACACGTTTCATTATTGGAACCATTGCGAAGCTAGACAAACCGACAACTCCATCACAACGTGGCTCACAAGCGGTTAATAATTATTTCGAGCAGAAAACTAAAGAAGATGCTCAAACTGAACGTGATGCAATTCTCAGCACAACAGCCGAGGATATCAAAGCGTTCCAAGATTTGATTCAGAATGTTCTTAACGAAAACAATATCTGCGTTTACGGAAACGATCAAATTATTTCAGAAAACGAATCGATTTTTGATAAGACATTCTATGTAACAGAATAAAAACAACTTAGGTGTTGTCACGAAATAAAGGAAACAGAATAGACGAAGTTATTTTTGTTTTTTTACAAGGCATAAAAACTACGAATAGCCACAGTTTATTTAAAGTTTTTCACTATTGTCCGATAAAAATATAAGTAACTACTCAGTGCTAAAATTAAAAACATTAACTATTCAAACACATTTGAAACGATAGCACGATAATGCGCCACATGGCGGATGCAAAAAAAGAAAATATAGGACACTGGATATCAAACAAGAGGTTGCAACCTCTTGTTGATTCCAATATTCTTTCTCAAATTTGCGGTAACGAGCTACTTTTGCTGATACTGATTAGTTACAAATATAATAATGATTTAAAATTACACCCTTTATTAATCAAAATTGCAAGTATAATGCCGATGTAGATTCAACACCGATAGGCGAAGCAAAGCGTAGCATATCGGTAGTTTTAAATCACAATCGGTATTATCTATAAAAAGCAGTAATTAATGTGGCATAATATCGTCTAAATTACTCACGACATTAATGTTTTTTATCCATTACATCATGTTAAAAAAAAACATTGTATCTTCGTGAGACAAATACAATAGACATATGGCTAAAAACAAAGCATTAATCATTACATTGTGCTTGCTACTATTCTGGCAAACAGCTGCTCACGCTCAAATTAGATATCATTATCCGATAATTTTTGTTCATGGCTTGGCTGAAAACGACAACGAATCTTATGAAACCATGATGTATTTACGAGACAATCAGGATTTCGGGGAAATAAATGTATTTGACATCGTACTAAATGCTGATGACAACACAGAATCGGCACTCATGAGTGAAGATGTTAAATGGGAAGATTTTATATATGATGGTGATGAGATTAATATTGGGCGACGAAATTATGCTGAATCTATGGACGATTTTATTGACGGCTGGACTGGTCGAAATTTTTTCGTTATCAATTTTCAAGAGGAAAGAATCCGAGGGGCATCTGGAACATTTAATGATTATTTTGATCTAAGCAATCAAGCAGCAATTTTCAAGCAAGGCTATGCATTAAATAAATTGATAACTGAAGTGCTAGATTACACTGGCGCTGAAAAAATTATACTCGTAGGACACTCTATGGGAGGACTTGCAATTCGTGAATATTTACAACGAACTGATGAACAAGGCACACACACCAATTGGATAAACCCTTACGCATCCGATGGACATAAAGTTGCACGCGTTGTCACCTTTGGCACACCTCATCTTGGTGCAAACACATCACCCGATCCGACAAAATCAGATATCCCAACAGCAAATGGAAACTCTGAAGCAAACCGTGATATACTTTGGGAATATGATAGTTACACATTTTGTGATGAAGATATTACACAAGGAATATATATGTTTGGTGGCTATGAATATTGCATTAAAAGTGAAGACGGAATTTTCGGCAACAGTACTTTTGATAATGTAGATATCAATTGCGATGGCGATGAAGACGATTATATCACTGGTATAAATGAAGGATATCTCAGCACAAATTATAATCCAGACATGCCACTTCCTGATAACATTCGATATACTTGGTTAACATCCATTTGGACAGATTGGAATGTTGAACTTGTTGGCGATGGAGCCGTTGATATTAATCGACAATGGCTTTATGTTGACGACCAACCTGTACCCGCTGGAATAACCGACACATGCATGTCTGATTTCTTTCACACAAATGAAGGGTCTGACTATTTCACTATCCTTCGTGGACTCGACGAACCATATCAATTCAACTTAGCCTATAAATCCTATCCGGGAGACACTATCTCAGGTCATATTACCTTTCAACAAAACTACCAAGTAATGGATCGAGACATGTATCTTATCCCGGCAAACGGCGAAAATGCAATTAATATTTATGTTGAAAACAACAATTTACTTGACAGTATTCATATTTACGATAAATATCAAAATTTAATCATGCAGTTCAATGTTGAAAATATCCAAGACAGTATCCAAATTGTTTTTTCTGAATACAATACCGACAGTATATACCTTTGCGCACAGGGAACAGCAAATCACAATTCATGGCAAAATATGTATAGTATAAGAACAGAATCCGCAATATACATGAAAATCGATGAAGAAAAAGTACCTAACATAGCAACTATTTACCCCAATCCGACACAAAACACACTCAACATCAAGCTTCTGAATGAAATCAACAATGCACAAATTGAAATATTAAGCTTAAACGGTAAATCACTTCATAAGCAAGCAATACGTAAAAGTTCAATTATCAACACAGCAAATCTAAAAACAGGGACTTATGTGTTAAAAATACAAACAGAAACAACAAAGAAGTACCTTAAATTTCAAAAACTTTAGGGAACTTCTATTAAATTTATACGCTCCAAATTCACTTCTTTTTTTCCTGACTTTTAATTAGAGTCTGTCCATAATAAAAATCCGTTTCCCTGACACAGATATTTTTTGTATCTTTATGATATAAAAATCCATGCCATGAAATATTTTAAGCTAATACTTATTGGGGGACTGTTATTTTCAATAATTAATTTATCCGCTCAGAATCGCTCTATCAGTGAAAAAGACAAACAAGCAATAATGAGTTTGCCAGAGCTTAAATTACCAGTGTCATACAAAAACCGAAGCATTCCACACATAAAAAACAATGCCGAGGAAATCTTTTTCAGAGATGTATTTCAGCAAGCAGGCATGAGTTGTGGACAGGCTTCCTCAGTTGGCCTGGGATTCAATTATGAAATTAATTGTGTCAGAAATGTGGCCGCCGACCATGATACAGCAAAGTACCCAACCCACTTTGTTTACAATTGGGAAAGCGATACATATTATGGGGTAAGTTATTATCACACTTATGACGTTTTGCGATTAGTAGGCACTCCAAATTTACAAGATTATGGTGGCACAAATGATGCAGGCGGCACCTCACGCTGGATGACAGGCTACGACTTGTATTATAATGCCATGAAAAACCGTATTAGACAGGCGTATAAAATTGATGTCAGCACCGAAGAGGGCATGCTCACATTAAAACATTGGATGAATGACCACCTTAATGGCAGTCCGCATGGTGGAGTTGCGAACTTTTACAATGGTGTGCCATCAGCTTCATATACATTACCGGCAGGAACTCCAGATGAAGGCATGTATGTCGTGCCCAGCATGTACGGCGGAACATCTCACGCCATGACAGTTGTCGGATATCATGATTCAATTTGTTACGACTACAATAGTGATGGACAATACACAAATAATATCGACATTAATAGCGATGGTGTGGTCAACATGAAAGATTGGGAAATTGGAGGCGTAAAAATTGCAAATACATACTCTGGAGGTCCCTCATTTGCAAATGGAGGCTTCATATATGTTATGTACAAAACCATTGCAGAAGGCGGCTTTTGGAATGGAATTGTTACCGTACAAGATGCAATTCCAAATTATGAACCGCAAATAACAGCAAAAGCAGAAATCACATACAATAAACGCTCAAGAATTAAAGTTTCCGCCGGTATTAGCAGCAATCCGAGTGCAACACATCCAGAATTTGAAATGGAATTTCCCATTATTGATTATCAATGTGGCGATCAATTTATGACCGGAGGAACTGCGGAGCAAGACAAAACCATAGAATTTGGACTTGACCTTACTCCCCTGCTTAATTACATTGAACCTGGCGATAATGCAAGCTACTTTTTATGCATTACCGAAAACGATTCAGATGAAACTGCTGAAGGAACCGTTAATTATTTTTCTGTAATGGACTACACTACAGAAAGCGTTCAGGAAATCCCTTCAACACAAGAAAACATCACGATTATCCAAAATGGGAAAACAATTTTATCGACAACTCACGCATGTAACTTTGATCCTCCGCAAATAAGCACAAATATCTTTCCTCCCGCTCCTCTCTTCGCTCCATTTAGTGAACAACTAGAAGCAGAAAACGGTACTGAACCCTATTTTTGGGAATTCAATCCAGACTTTCAAGTAGAAGAATCAACAACAAGCTTATCTTCAGGAGGTACTTCAATTAACGGCTCTGTTGTCCCCGTAAATCTTAGCTTTGATTTTCCATTTTACGACTCAACCTACTCGACAATTTATGTAAGCAATACTGGAATTATCAGCTTCGATGATGAATTTACTCACGATTTACCATATAACAACGATGACGATATTGTTTTCTCTCATAGCAGATGCATTGCTCCTTTTTACAATAGTAATACAAGTTGGGATGTAAAAAAAGAAAACGGATTAGGATACATTACTCTAAATTTTGATAATACGAGTATTGACTTTTCTGTCAATCTATTTGAATCTGGTGTTATTACATTTACTTATGGAAATGCAAACACTTCACAACAACAAATTTATGTGTGTGGAGTGAGTAAAGGCGATAATAAAACCATGCAGAAAATCTTTTTCGAAGATATGACAAATATCCCTGAAGGCTATACCAGGTTTTTCACACCTTACACTCTGCTTGATGAATTTGAAATTTCAGAAAATGGATTATTGACAGGAACCCCAAGCATCCTTTATACAGGTGAAGAAATTCATCTTAAAGTAACTGACAACAATGGTTTAGTTGACACAAAATCCATCCCGATTATCAGTGAGGGACTAACTTTTGAAATTAGCTGCAATACAACAGATGGAGATACAATTATCGAATATTCAGAAAATGTGCTTCTCTCATTATTAGCACACAATCCAATGGAATATGAAATGACGAATATTAGCTTAGAGCTTGAGTCATCCGATCCTTACATTACAATTACTGATGCAAACGAAAACATACCGGACATAAATCCAGAAGGGACAGAAAACATTAGTGATGCCTTTTCATTCAATGTATCAGGAAGCATACCAGATCAACATGAGATCAGTCTGAATCTCAATACAACCTGTGATCAAGGGAATTACAACTATCCCATCGTATTAATTGGTAATGCTCCAAACATAACAATTACAAATATTAACATTCAAGATGGAAATGATGGTTTCTTTGCTGCAAGTGAAAGTGGCACAATCAATCTAAACATAAACAATTCAGGCGGTGCAAACTTAAATAACATAGATTTCTTATTGACAAATAGTGAAACCAGCCTAATAATTAATGATGCAAATACTCAACTTATTTCGCTTACTCCTAATACAGACTCCATCATACAATTTGGTGTGGAAAGCAATAATAGTATCCCGCAAACCGAAATAAATCATCTAAACATATATGCAACGGCTGACAATGGTTTCGAGCAGAATATAGAAATGGATGTATCTGTATATGCACCTGAAATTGACTTGCTTTTTCATCAAATTATGGATGGAGAAAACAGTTCGCTTGATGCCGGGGAAACAACTGATATCAGTTTTATGCTGAAAAATTCCGAACTTATTCCGGCAGAAAACCTTGACATTCAAATTACATGCAACGACCCATTAGCAACAATTAACGATGGAATAGGCTCAATTTCTCTTATTGATGCTGATGGAACAGCAGCTTTCTTAACCAATGTCAGTATCTCAGAAAGTATTCCTGATGGTTACATGCTGACATTTATTATTAGCGTACAAAACAGCACCGACTATGAAACAGAAATTTCGGCAAATATCCCGGTAGGAATTCTTGTAGAAAACTATGAAACTGGAGATTTATCTCAATTTGACTGGGAAACTGTAAGTGCCTCATCTTGGTTTGTTACCGACCAAGAAATGTATGAAGGAGAATTTTCGCTTCAATCAGGTCCGATTTCAAATAATGAAGACTCAAGAATACTTATCTCATTTGATGTAACAAACCCGGGCGAGATTACTTTTGCAAGGAAAGTCAGTTCACAAACTTATTATGACTTTCTTGACTTCATAATTGACGGTCAAGTCCAAGAATCATGGTCAGGAGATATGAACTGGGAAGTTTTCAGTTATTCTATTGATGTTGGATATCATGAATTTGAATGGCGATACAGAAAAGATTTTGAAACAAGCACAGGACAAGATGCAGCATGGATTGACTCAATCGTCTTCCCTCCGATGATGAATATCCCACCACAAATTCAATTCAGTACAAACTCGATTGAAAAAGGGATGTACCCCAACAGCACTGATCAAGACACAATAATAATCAGCAATGCAGGAGGAGGTCATTTGCATTATGATATGTGGCTTGAATTAAACACAAGCGGAAAATCCGTAAAAAACATTGAAGGTTCTGAAATCACCTTTAGTCCAAACACCTATATCAATGGAGAAAATTCAATTACAGCAACAGTTAACAATACATCCTCAGACTCAGAATGGATAAAAACCATTAATATTAATTTTCCGGGAGGCACAGAAATCATAAGCAGTACAGATTTTACCGGAGGAACAGGTGGTTCATTAAACACAAACGGAGAAACCGGGCTTGCAGCTGAAATAGAATGGACATGTGATGGCTGGGGAAATATTTATGGAGGAGAAACAGGAAGCGCAGAAATCGTTTTTAATGTTTCTGATGGTATGTCGAATGATTTAGTAATCCCATACAGCATCTATGGTGACATTTATGGCTCAGAACCGCATGAAGTGCAGGATGAAGTAATCCTATCCAATGCGGATAACCAATGGATAGACCTCAACCATTTTGAAGCCGACTTGTACTTTGAAAATGATACCAATCTCATTTTAAACTTTAATACCACAGGGATGGAACCTGGATTTTACAATGCACGTATTGACATTTTCCACAATGACGGACATAGCGAAATACCAATTGTCCTACAGATATTAAATCCAGCTAGCATAACCGATGCGGATAATAGTAACATATACATTTTCCCAAATCCAGCTAAAAATCAGTTAAATATACACACATTTAATCAGGAAATAAATAGTGTTCGCATAGTAAATATGCAGGGAAAAACGATATTTCACGACAATCCGATGACACAATCAACAGTCATTCAAATCCCGAAAAACTGGAGCAATGGTTTATATTTAATTGAAATTGAAACAGAAAGAAAATCAACAAAACAAAAACTCACAATTTTCAGATAAAAACCAGATATTTTTATATCTTTACCAAGCAATTAAAGTTTTTTGATGAAAGCACGTTACATAATTTTGAGTATTATACTGATCTTCGCGCTGTATAACCGCGGCTTTGC
>JAYEFQ010000147.1:0-12385 GCA_034658655.1 Bacteroidota bacterium | reverse complement strand
TGTCACTATATATAAACAAAACAAAAAACCTATTACTTTCTGGAATCATTGCGATTTCGGCAAATGATATTGCTAGTTGTGGATTAAGCTGTTACCAGCGAGGCGAAGTAAAGTCAGCGAGAGATTTTTTTATAATTGCAAAAAATGAATTTTCAAAACTAAATGACAGCATTGAAATTGGCAGAATGCAATCAAACATTGCTGTTACACTTGAATTAGAAGGGAAATACGATTTAGCAGTGGAAAATTATCATCAGGCACTTGATATTTTTATCAAGATGAGGGACAAGAATTCGGAATCAATGGTTTACAACAACTTGGGGGTGGTATTTCAAGAAATGCAAGAAAAAGAAAAAGCCTTAAAATATCATAAACTTGCATTTAAAAGTAAACAAAGCCTAATGGATACCATTGGGGTTGCTTCATCCTATAATAATTTGGGAGTGCAGTACGAAGAAAACACAAATCAATTAGATTCTGCACTTTATTATTATCAAAAAAGCCTCGACATTTATCGATTATTTGACATGGACAGCTATGAAGCACAACTCCTTAGCAACATTGCATCCATTTATATCCAAACAAACAAAATCCCTGAAGCAATAGAAATATTACAAGATGCAGCGCAACAAGCCGAACAAATTGACAATAAACTATTAAAAGTTCGCATCTATAAAAATGCTGCACTTGCTCATTTAAAAACCAATAATCTTACCGAAGCAGAATACTACACAAAAAAAGGACTTGCAATCAGCAAATCACAAAACGATATAAATCAGCAAGTCAAATTACTAAGCATAAAAGCAGAGCTTCATGAAAAAAAACATGAATATACAAATTGTATTGCCACCTTACGTGAAAAAGAACAACTTAAAGACAGCTTACAAAATACCAAATTAAACGAGGCTATCAGTAAACAAGAAGTATTATTCGACACGAAACAAAAAGCGCAACAAATCGAAACTGCCGAACAAGCGCTAATGTTTAGCAATTTTCAATTAAATCGTCAAAAAAACTTAATGATTTTAACAATATTCAGTTTTTTGCTCATTGCATTAATTGTACTCCTTTTGGTTTACAGATCCCGCCTTAAGGCAAAGAACCGGCAAATTACATTAGAAAATAAAATGCTTCGCTCACAAATGAGCCCGCATTTTATGTTTAACGCTCTGAGCGCCATCCATAATTACATATTGGAACATGAAAGCATGGAAAGTATGATTTATCTTCTGGATTTCTCAAAACTCATGAGAAACATTCTCGATGCATCACGAGCCGAAGAAATTTCAATTGAAAAAGAAATAGAAATTTTAACATCATATCTTAAATTACAACAACTTCGTTTTTCAAACAAATTTGAATATAAAATAATTATTGATGACAAAATCGATATTGAAAATACAAATATTCCGCCAATGCTTCTGCAGCCTTTCATTGAGAATGCTATTGAACATGGAATGAGAAAACTGCCCGAAACCAAAAAAGGATTAATTCAATTGTCAATTAAAAAAACAGCGGATATACTAAAATTACAAGTTTCAAATAATGGTCCTGGTTTTTCTACAAAACAAAACTCAGAAAAACCTAAATATATTTCCCATGCAATAAACATTACAAAAGAACGCATTCGGGCAATTAATCACGATAAAACATTCAAAATTCAACAGCAGATCACAAAAAACTCAGAACAAGGTATAATTATAAACTTTGAAATAAAGATATTATAATGAAAGCGTTTATTGTCGATGATGAAAAACATATAATCAATACCATTCAGAATTTCTTGAAAACAGTTCATGAAATTGAAGTGGTCGGTACAGCAAATTCTGTTAGCGAGGCATTGGAAAAAATCCCCCAATCCGAAGCAGAATTACTTTTTCTTGATATTGAGCTTCAGGACGGATTGAGTTTTGACATTTTATCTAATCTAAATTACAAAAAATACCACATTGTTTTCATTACTGCTCATGAGCATTATGCACTAAAAGCCATCCGCTTTTCAGCCTTTGATTATTTGCTAAAACCAATTCACCCTACGGATTTTAAAGCAGCGTGTGATCGAATAATTCAAGAAACTAGCCAATCCTTAGAAGCCCGCGTTAAAATACTTGAGGAAAACTTAAACGGCACAGGACAGCCAACAAAAATCGCACTAAAAACGGCTGAAAAACACATCATTGTTAAGATTCAAAACATTATAAATTTAGAAGCTGACAATGTTTATACCAGCGTGTTTCTAAAAGACGGAAGGCGAATTGTTGTCTCAAAATCCATTAAACATTTTGAAACATTACTTATTGATAAAGGCTTCTATCGGTCACACAGATCGCATCTTATCAACATCTCAGAAATCTCTGAATACGTCAAATCTACCGGTGGATACCTCGTTATGAGCAATGAAAAACAAATCCCAATTTCCACATCAAAGGCATCCGAACTCATAAGCAAATTGGCTTAAAATTTCGTTCTCAAGAAAAATCACACATTTCACAAGCTTTCACCCTACCTTCACAAGCTTTCAAAAAAGAAAGCATATTCCTACACTATATTTGTTTCGTTACATTCGTGAAAACGAGCTAGCAATTTGTTTAATACCGATTGTGATTCAAAACTACCGATTTGCTACGCCTATCGGTGTTGAATCTACATCGGCATTATACTTACAATTTTGATTAATAAATGGTATAACCTGATAGGTCTGTTTGTTTACACCTACAGGTTATGTAAAAACAAAAAGGTTAAACAATAAAAACAAAATCGCATGAAAACTAAAATCGTAATTTTAATTGCATTGCTCATTGGAGCAATCAGCTTGAATGCTCAAGTTAAGGTAGATGTAGAAGGGAAAGTTACAAATCAGGCAGATCGCCGTGCTAACAGACACACAGACAATGCCATTGACAAAGGTTTCGACAAAATTGAAGATGGCGTTAGAGGAATATTTAAAAAGAAAAACAAAAAAGGTAAGGATGAATCGGCAGAAGATGAAAATGCACAAAGTGAAGCAAACTCCGCTAATGCAGAGGAAAATAATCAAGATGAAAACAATGCAGAACATGCTGACGACACACCAAAAATGGACGTGCAGTGGGCAAAATTTGATTTTGTGCCGGGTGATAATATAATTTTTGAAGACAGACCATCTGTAAACGAAGAAAACGGAGAGTTTCCTAGTCGTTGGGATTTAGACGCTGGTCAGGTTGAAATTGCTAGTGTTAATGGCGAGGCAGTAATCATGTTTTTAGATGGTGGTAAAATTATTCCTTATCTAAAAAACTCTGACAAGGACTATTTACCCGAAATTTTTACCATTGAATTTGATTTTTACCAACCTGCTGGAGGAAACCGTATAACTGTTTATCTTACTGATCAAAAAAATCAACCAGGAAAAGATGTTTATGATAATCCTCAAAGTATGGACATAACCTCAATAAGAGTGGATGCTCCGGGAGGCATTACGGCAGAGCATTCAAGCAGAGACTACACTTATTGCAAAAATGGTTGTTGGACTCACGTGTCGATAGCATATACAAAAGGCAAACTAAAAGTATATTTAGATAATACACGCTTAATCAATATCCCACATTACGAGTTTAACCCAACCGGTTTTACTTTTCATCCCTATTGGGCTGATGCATCTGAAAATTTACAATTTTATGCAAAAAACTTCCGCATTGCAGAGGGTGGTGTAAAATACTATGATAGAGCAATGCAAGATGGAAAAATCATTGTCAATGGGATTCGCTTTGATGTTGGAAAAGCAACGCTGAAACCGGAATCTATGGGTCCAATCAATGAAATTTACGATCTCATGAACAAAAATCCAGAAATCAACTTCTCCGTTGAAGGACATACCGACAGCGATGGAAATGATGAAACCAATCAAAGCTTATCCGAAGAAAGAGCTAAAACAGTCATGAACAAACTCATCGAAATGGGGATAGATAAATCCAGATTAAAATCAACCGGTTTTGGGGAATCTAAGCCAATTGCAGACAATACATCTGCCGAAGGAAAAGCAAATAACCGGCGTGTTGAATTCGTGAAATTTTAATACCCTATAAATCGAACAAAGCAAACCCGACACAAATGCTCTGTGTCGGGTTCTTAAAAGCAATCATTAAAAAATTAATAATATGAAAACCTTAACAATCACTTTTCTAATATTACTAAACAGCACATTCTGTTTTGCACAAAAAACCACACAAGCCATTTACCAAATAAAATCGGGTTATGTTAAGTATGAACTCAAAGGAAATGCTGTTGGCACAAAAGAACTCTGGTGGGGTGATTACGGAGCAAAAACCCGAACAGAGACACAATCCACAAGTACAACAAAAATGTTTGGCATCACAAGCGAAACCCACACCAACAAAGTTGAAATAAAAGTTGGAACCTCATACTGGACGGTTGACTTAAACAACATGACAGGACAAGAAGGTAACACAGAAGGTTATGTCGATTATTCCGCCTATGATGAAATGACAGAGGCAGAAAAAGAAGCATATGCAGAAGCTATGCTCGACAGCCTTGGGGGTGAAAAACTTCCTTCCGAAATGTTTCTAGGCTGCAAATGCGATGTTGTTACACTTTGGGGCTCAAAGGTATGGACATGTAAAAATGTACTGCTAAAATCAGAAGCAGAAATCATGGGAATCAAAAACTATGAAACCGCAACTGAATTCAAAAAAAACATCCCAGTTCCCGCCTCAAAATTTGAAAAACCTGAAGGTATAGAATTCACCCAACAAGCCAATTCTTTTGACATGTTTGATTAATATATGGATCAAAATCCCGAAGGCGGAGTTTATGACAATAATGAAACAGATGAATAATTCTAATAAAAATTAACTAATGATGAAAACAAAAAATTATTACAGCATTTTGAGCATTGCAGCAATGCTCGCGCTAAGCTTCGCAATTACCGCTTGTGGCGGTAAAAATGAAGAAAACAAAGCCGATAAAAAACTCGGCAAAATTGAAATTGAAATTCCGGAAACACTGCAAGACAATCCCGAAGCAGTGGAGTACATTCACAACATGGCTGAAGTCGCTGACGATTACGCATCACTCGTTGATGAACTTTATGAAGAGGTCGGTGAATATGCCGGCATGAAAGAATCTGACATGAAAATAAAAGACAAGTTGAAACTTACGGCAGCTACCGCAAACTATGTACTTTCAGCTGGTGAAATTATGATTAAGTGGGGAGAATACGAAACAAAACATGTTGATATGTATGAAAATATAGGGGAGGAAGATGTCGAAGCCATGCAAGTAGTTTGGGAGCATCTTGAAAAACGTTTCGAACAGATAGAAGAAAAATATCAAGAATTTGAATAAACTAAAAGTAATTTATTGATGATTTGCTAATTAAATGAAATAAGAAAACGAATGTTAACAATCTTAAAAACAATCTTTTATGAGCAAAAAAATGAACAAATTAAGAGCAGTGTTAATCATTACATTAGCTAATCTGCTCATTAGATAATCAATCTTTGGACAAAGCCCCGAAAAAATGAGTTATCAAGCCGTAATAAGAGATGCATGTGATAATCTTGTAACAAGCCAGAACGTAGAAATGCAAATAAGCATTTATCAAGGCTCTACAAGTGGAACATTAGTTTACGAAGAAACACAAACCCCAACTACCAACGCCAACGAATTACTAAGCATAAAAATAGGCGGACAAACTGGTTTTGATACCATAAGCTGGGCAAACTGGCCATATTTCAAAAAAAGGAAATCCGGAAAACTATACTTAATAATGAATGGTGGTTTGTAATTAATGATGTTATTACTGCACTTACAGATTCAAAAGACCCTGCTCAATATTTAAAAAAAATGCGCTCAAGAGATCAAGAGCTTCAACAACTAATTGACAAAGGGGGGTACAATTTGTACCACCCCTTAGATTAGAATTTGAAACCAGTGGCGGCAAACAAAAAATGTATTGTTGGAACACAGCAGGAATTTTCCGCCTTATCCAATCTATTCCATCATCCAAAGCAGAACCATTTAAACGCTGGTTGGCAAAAGTAGGATATGAAAGAGTGCAGGAAATTGAAGATCCCGAATTGGCAACTAAACGTACAAAGGCTTTGTATCAGACAAAAGTTACAGTACTGATTGGATTGAAAAGCGAATGCGCGGCATTGCAATCCGTGAAGAACTTACCGACGAATGGGAAAAACAGAGGTGTTAAAGAACAGATAGAATATTCAATTCTAACAGCAGAAATAAGCAACGCAACTTTTGGAATGACACCAAGTGAATACAAGGAGTTGAAGCACCTCAAAAGAGAAAACCTTTGGATTTTAAAAATAAAATACTACTTTTGGAATGACATGAAAAAACAAGTTGTCAACAACAACCTTGTGAAACTTAACACTTACGGCTTCAGCAAATTAAAGCAAAATGCAAAAGATGGAGGTAAAATAGCTGGTGATGCAAAAAAGGCACTGGAAAAAAAGACAGATAAACAAGTAAGCACAAACGAAAATTATCTTGAAGCCCCAGAAAATAAAAAACGATTGAAATAATATGGACACAGACGATTTATCAGACGAAACCTATAATGCTATAATAATTGAAGCCGAAAAATTCAATCACAATTTAACGCTTCAATTTGGTGTTATGGCATCTTTTTGTGAAAATGAAGAGGAATATTTAAAAAACGCCAAAGAGTTGATTAATGAAATAAAAGAAATTGATAAATATGATTTAGAAGATATCTTTTTTGATAATATTCCCAATATCGCTCAGTTGCATAAATGCCTTCGGCAGATGAAGTTAAATATTGCAGAAGTAGAAAAGATACCAAAAGAGAAGAGACATTACGAATTTTAGGATTAATTTATCCCGCATTATTCATGCAATTTTGAATGAACTACTATTTTTGGATAAATAATGTAAATAATTGATAATTAATTGCTTTCTTGTGTTTTTATAAAAAACGGTGAATAATACGGTTATGGCATTTACAAAAGAACAAATAAAAGAAATAGAGCAGGCAGCAGCCAAATATATGTATTACGAGCGGCCACCATTGGAAATCCGTGATCAACTGGATTTTGGCTATCGTATTGAAGGACAAAATGTGTATCTGTTTGAAATAAGACCGCGCTGGGATAAGCCCGAAGAAAAAACGGAAATCTCGGTGGCCAAAACAACTTACATAAAATCGGAGGGTTTGTGGAAAATATACTGGATGCGAGGCAATTTAAAATGGTATCACTACAAGCCGGTTCCTTACGTAAACACCATTTCCGATTTTTTTGATTTGGTAACCGAGGATGCTTTGAATTGTTTCTTTGGATAATTTTTTTCGTCTGGAGAAACGTATCCCCCCGAGCAATCAGACACACCTGACCATTCCGCAGGCGGATTTGGTTTTTTGCCAACGCTCGTAGAAAAAGTTTAATTATAGTAGCTAAGTCAGGTTGTATCTGACAATTACCCTATGATTAATATATTTATGCCCGACCCCTTACGGCTTCACTTTCATTGCAAATTTTCCGTTTTCGACTTTAACCTGTTCGGTTTCTTCCATATTAGAAAGTATGCATGAAAAGGTTCCACTTGCAAGATAATATCGTGAATCTCCAATTTGCTCAAAGGAGTCAAAAACGCATACATTTTCAGCATCGCGGGCAAAATCGGTGCTCATTTGATTAACAAACTGTTCCGCCGACTTTTCATTCAAATCGCGATTAAACATATTGAGTCGGACAGGAAACTGTTTCCCCACCAAACCGTCAGCATTTATCATCGCTTTATCTGCAATATAAAATCCAAAATTTATTTGCTTCAACACATCGTCTGTCTTGTCGTATTCATAAGCCATGTCCACATTATACATAGCAATAGAATTTGTATAAACATAGCCGCAAGATGCATCATCGCTTTGCATAACAACAGTTTCACCAGCATTATCATAAATCACGTAAAACTGTTTGGTAATGCCCTGCTCCTTTTTGTCAATTAATTTATCTTCTGATTTATCTTTTGGCGATTGACATGCGCTGAACATAACCACGAGTCCGAGAAATAAATATCCTAAGTTTTTCATGCAAATTGTTATTTATTGATTTACAAATGCCAAAACGGCTTCTGTGATATAACGCAATTGGTCTTCTTGTAATTCAGTATGCATCGGCAAACTAATTACTTCCTGCACTAATCGATTGGTAACCGGAAAATCTGCATCATTACTTTCATACCCATCAAATGCTTTTTGTGAATGCAATGGAACGGGATAATACACCGCACACGGAATATTATTATCTAACAAATGCTGCTTCAATGCATCCCGATCAATTCCTTTTGTTACCATGGTATATTGATGAAAAGTATGTGTGGAAAAATCTGCTCGCTTTGGAGTAATCAATTTTTTACAATCTGCAAAAGCAGCATCGTAGTAATCAGCAGCTCTCTGACGTGCAGCACTGTATGCATCCAAATGTGGAAGTTTTGCCAATAATATTGCTGCCTGAATTGTATCTAATCGGCTGTTGACACCAATCATATCATGATAATACTTCACTTTTGACCCATGATTTATTATGCTGCGAATTTTCTCTCCCAAGACATTGTCATTGGTAAACAACGCACCGCCATCACCATAACATCCGAGATTTTTTGACGGAAAAAATGATGTACAACCAATGTCGCCAATTGTTCCGACTTTTGCAGTACTTCCATCAGAAAATTTATAATCAGAACCAATTGCTTGAGCAGTATCTTCAATAACATACAAATTATTTTCCTTTGCAATCGCCATCAATTCTTCCATTGGAGCAGATTGTCCGAACAAATGCACAGGCACAATGGCTTTTGTTTTTGGAGTTATTGCAGCTTTCACACGATCAATATCTAAGGTGAAAGTTTCCGGATCAACATCCACCAAAACGGGTTTTAATCCAAGCAAAGCAATTACCTCAACCGTTGCAATAAATGTAAAATCAGATGTAATTACTTCATCACCGGGTTTTAAACCCAAAGCCATCATTGCAATTTGCAACGCATCGGTTCCGTTTCCGCATGTCATAGCATGCTTAACACCCATATATTCCCCTAATTCTGACTGAAATGTTTTCACCTGCGGACCATTAATAAATGCAGCTTGTGAAATTACGTCCTGTATTCCCTTATCCACTTCAGATTTGATTTTCTCATACTGAGTTTTCAAATCGACCATATTGATTTTATCCATACTGAAATATTTTTTGTGAAATTACAGATTTTTTCTGACTCCAAAAAAAAGCGATGAATAATGCAGGTTATTTTATTCTAAATCACCTTCAAAAAATCTTTCTTTTTTCAATAGCTCATAATTTTCTTGAGCCACTTTTCGAATTGAAATATTGATTTCAGCTGTGTTTCCTAAGTCCATCTGTGTTTCATCATCAGGAGTTAATTTAAGGTAGTTTTCATAATGATTAAATGCCAATTCCTTGTTTTTTAAGTAATACTGAGCCGTCGAGCCCATATAATAAACATAAACAGGATCTTTAGAGAGTTTATATAGTGTCTGATATTCTTTGTACATTTTTTGATATTGCTTCAATTGTTTCTGAATGATAACCATTTCAACATGATACGCAATGAGATTATCTGTTGTTGGTTGTATCAGTTCATAAGCTTTTTTAAGATATTTTATACTTTCATCATATTTGCGCAATTCCTTTAAAGTGCGCCCCAAGAAGTAACTCAATTCAAAATTCGTACTGTCTTTATTATATGCCGATTTTAATAAAACTTCTGCGGCGAGATGTGCATCAATTCTATGATTACTGATACCAAATAACTTTTGTACAAATAGCGCAGTATCATTTAATGCATAACACTGCATAAAAAAATCGCTAGCATTTTGATAGTCTTTCATTTGAAAACACGCTTTTCCTGCCTGTCTCAGAAAATTTGTCTGTGTACTATCAATATCTAAAGCGACAATCGAAACTTCAAGACTTTTCTCGTAGTTTTTACTTTTTTCATATGCTTTTGACAACAAATACAAACTCTCAACATCTGATTTATAAATCCTTACAGCATGTTTTAAATAATCAATTACTTCAGGAAAACTGTCAATTTTATAATAATTGTGAGCAATTTTTTTTATTAGAAAAACATTGTTTTTATCCCCGCTTAACAAGCTTTCATAAATTTCAATGGCTTCAATTGATTGCGCATAAAATTCTTTAATTCGAGCAAGTTTTATCTAACTTTCAAAAGAGTTAAATTCTGCAAGCAAAGGACTCGCCATTTTATAATTGCCCATTTCGTAATAAGCAAAAGCTAAAAGTTCCTTAAGAGTCGTATCGGTTGAGAATTGTTGACTCCCCATTTGCAACAGCTTTAAATTCTTATAAGGTTTCTCGAGTTGTTCTAATGATAAAGAGAACCAAAAATAATCCACTTGATTCATTGTTCCCAACTCAACTTTCTTATCACAGAAATTTTCGATTTGATTATATGCTTTTTGATTAAACAAGAATTCTAATTCCTGTGCACTTAATAAAGAGCAATTAACCATCATCAGAAGAAAAATAACAATGTGTTTTGACGATAATCTCATTAGCAATGTATTTACAATTAACGAAAAAGGAAGGACGTTTTTCACCGGCTTTAACAGCCCATTAAAACATGACGTTAACGACTTAACAAGAATAAATCTCATCCTTTACATTATTAACTTCAACGATGCAATAATATTACATTCATAGTGATAGTTTTTTTATGAAATCATAAATGAAACAAATATACAAAGAATACTGTTCGTAAATCTAAAAATGCAAACCACAGATAATAAGCAATTTAATACAACTTCTCAACTTTCAACTTTATAACTTTTCAGACTGAACTCATGAATTGATTCCACGATTACAAATGATTTCACTTTGTATTTTCAAATTTTAGACGTATTTTTACACTTTCCAAATGAAGTAAATCTGCATTTATGAAAATATCAGAACATATAAAAACCTTACTGTTTCAAGAAGATTGCGTTATCATTCCAGGATTCGGCGGATTCGTCGGAAAATATCAGGAAGCAAAAGTGGATTTCCGCAAATCACAACTTAGCCCACCGGTAAAAATCATCGCTTTCAACCAGAAATTGCAAGAAAATGACGGATTACTCATTAAATACATTGCCAAAGCAGAAAAAATCACTTACCAACAGGCAGAAACACAAGTACAAGACTTTGTAAATCGCCTTGACACCACACTTTCGCAAGGAAAGAAAGTAAATATCCCTGTAATTGGCAGTTTTAAAATGGAAAAATCGGTGCTGGTATTTTATCCTGAAAACAGCATAAATTTTCACGCAGACGCTTACGGTTTAGAAAGCTTTGAATTCCCTATGCTCAGCACAGCGAAAAAACAAATGCCACCACCACGCAAAAAACATCTAGAACCGGTTAAGCATAAGAAACGCAGACCAAATTTGGTTCCACTTCTTGTCGGATTACCATTAATTGCCTTACTTGCTTATAGTCCAATTTATTTTCAGAATCATGAAATGACAAACAAGCAAGAAACTGCCGGCATCAGCATTCCAATAACAATCAAAAAACAAACTCCGGAAATGGAAACTATGAACATTGTTAAAAAGGATCTGGAAATCAATACTGAAGCAGAAACGCCTGTGCAAACTCCTGCAACCCCTCAACAGCAAGCAAATCAAACCAACTCAGGAAATGTACACATCATTGCAGGTAGTTTTGCGTCATATAACAATGCAGAAACTGCTGCGGCTGAATACCAACAAATGGGATATCAAAGCGAAATATTGCCCGCAGCACAAGGAATGAACCGAGTTGCAATTAAATCCTATCAAAATGTTAATACAGCTTACGCTGAACTCAATCAACTACGAAATGCGGTTGGAAATAGCGGTCTTTGGATACTTCAAAATTAATTGATTTGTTTTTCTTAGCCAATTATAACAATTGCAATATGAAATTTTACGCATTTTGAAATACCAAATTTTCAATTTACTACGCTGATTATTTAATGTTATACCATTTTAAAATCAAAAATGCCGGGATAATGCCGATATCAATTCAACACCGATAGGCGTAGCATATCGGTAGTTTTGAATCACAATCGGTATTAATTTATTTAGCAATGGGTTCAATTTTTTAATCAATTTCGGATAAATCTTTATAATATCCTTTTGCTTTTCCTGCTTCAATCTCGTTATATACGGCAGTTGGAATATAAATCTTCTTATAAATTTTCTGCAATACTTCCAGTCGATTTAGTTTCAGTAGAGATATAATCGGTGTAGTATTTGAGACAATCTTATGCATTTGCAATATCTTCATTTAAATCATCAGTATCGTATCCACCGAGAACTGAAACATTATATTTGGCAAGTAAT